>VBFO01000134.1 GCA_005881025.1 Chloroflexota bacterium
TGAAGCCCGCCTTCGACCTTATGTACAACCAGATACCCACCGCGATCACCTGCAACCCAAACCCGACAGCAGGGCCGGCTGGCAGGCGGTAGGGCGACGACCACGAGATCACGACGATCACGGCGCCCAGGCCGAGCAAGAGGGCGGCAATACCCCACAACCGGCTGTAACGGTCAGTCGGATTTCTGGCCAGCCACACCCAACCCGGCGAGTGCCCGGTGGCGATGGTCCAGCTGCCGATCAGAACGGCGGCCGCTCCAACGCCCACAAGAGCGATCTCGAACAGGGTCGCCATGACCTGGGCCATGCTCACAACGGGATGTTCCCGTGCCAGCGCGGATTGCGTTTGCGCTCTTTGCGCATGGCGATCCGCAATGCGCGGATCAAAGCGCTGCGGGTGCGGATCGGTTCGATGACGTCATCGACGTACCCTCGGTCAGCCGCGATGTAAGGGTTGGCGAATCGCTCGGTGTAATCCGCCACCAGCTCGCGCCGTAAAGCCGTCCGGTCTGCAGCTGCCTCGAGCTCCCGGTGGAACACTATGTTGACCGCCCCCTCCGGACCCATGACCGCGATCTCCGCGGTCGGCCACGCCACGTTGTAGTCCGCCCGGATGTGCTTTGAGCACATCACGCAGTAGGCCCCTCCATAAGCCTTGCGCGTGATCACCGTGAGCTTCGGCACCGTCGCCTCGCTGAACGCGTACAGCAGCTTCGCTCCGTGCCGGATGATCCCGCCGTACTCCTGCGCCGTCCCAGGCAGAAAACCCGGTACGTCCACGAACGTGACGAGCGGGATGTTGAAGGCGTCGCAGAAGCGCACGAAGCGGGCCGCCTTGACCGAGGCGTTGATGTCGAGCGCGCCCGCCATCACCTTCGGCTGGTTGGCAACGACCCCCACGGGATGTCCGTCGAGGCGCGCGAAACCGACGACCATGTTCATCGCGAAGTACTGCTGGACCTCGAAGAAGTCGCCGCTGTCGACCACCATCCGGACGACCTCCTTGATGTCGTACGACTCCTTCGATGAGTCGGGGATGATCGTCGCGAGGCCCGGGTCGGCTCGCTCCGGGTCGTCGGTGGGCGGCAAGCGCGGCGGCTGCTGGTCGCAGCTCTGCGGCACGAAGCTCAGCAGGCGCCGGACCTGGGCGAAGCATTCGTCTTCCGACTCGGCCAGGAAATGCCCGACGCCCGACTTGACGTTGTGGACCTCGGCCCCACCGAGTGAGTCGAAGGTCACATCCTCGCCGGTTGTGACACGGATGACCTCTGGCCCGGTGATGAACATGTATCCGACGCCGTGCACCATGAAGGTGAAGTCGGTCATCGCCGGCGAGTAGACGGCCCCACCGGTGCAGGGGCCGAGGATGAGGCTCAGCTGCGGGATCAAGCCGCTCGACTCGACGTTGCGCCAGAAGATCTCTGCGTAGCCGGCCAGCGAGACGACGCCCTCCTGGATCCTGGCGCCGCCCGAGTCGTTGATGCCGATGATCGGGATTCGGTTCCGCAGCGCCAGGTCCATGACCTTGATGACCTTCTCAGCGAACACCTCTCCAAGCGAGCCGCCGAACACCGAGGCGTCGTGGCTGAAAAGCATCACATCGCGGCCGCCGATCTTGGCCATGCCGGTAACCACCCCGTCGCCTGGGATCCGCCGGGACTCCAGCCCGAAGCCCGTCGCGCGATGGGTGGCGAAGATGTCGAGCTCCTCGAACGAGTTGCGGTCGACCAACCTGGAGATGCGCTCGCGCGCCGTCAGCTTGTGCTTGGCGTGCTGGCGCTCGAAAGCCTCAGCGTCGCCGTGGCCGGCTTCGTACTTACGCTGCCGGAGCAGGTTGAGCGGATCGACCTTGTGGGGACGTTTCTCGTCGTCGGCCATCAGCGTTCTATGAACATCCAGCGGTGGCCCTCGACGTCCTCAGCCCGGTAGCGCTTGCCCTCCGTGGTCTCCTCCAGCTCGGAGAGGATGGTCGCTCCCGCCGCCTTGGCGCGTTCGAAATGAGCTCGAATGTCGTCGACGTAGACGAGCACGCCGTCGACGATGTATGGCACGGACTGCCATCGGCGTGCAGCCTGGCAGTCCTCTCGATGCCGCCTCGGGCCCTGGTATTCGGGCGACGGCGTCGCGAGCATGATCACGCCGTGGCCGGTCTCCATCTCACCATGGCCCAGGCGACCGTCCGCCGAAACCCTGCGATCGCGTTCCCGAAACCCAAAGGCTTTCGCAAGCCAGTCCATCGCGGACGGACCATCTGCGTAGGCAATCATCGGGATGACGTCCGGGTAGTCGTTCATCTCACCGCCTCCACAGGTCGATATTCGCCGAACACTCCGCGCAGAACCTCGCAGCACTCGCCGATCGTCACGTAGTCGGCTAGGGCGGCCTTGAGCACAGGCATGAGATTCGTGGTTCCCTGCGCTGCCTCACGAATCGCCTCGAGATGCTCGTCCACCACCGCTTTCGGCCTGCCGGAACGAAGCTTCGCCAACGCCCGAGCCTGCTCCTCCTGATGGTGCGGGCTGATCCTCATGATCTCGACCCTTTCGGCGTCATCAGTGGCGTACTTGTTGACGCCGACGACCACCCGGCTTCCGGACTCGACCCGCTGCTGAAACCGGTAAGCGCTCTCGGCGATTCGTCCCTGCGTCCACCCGCTCTCGATGCACTTCACAGCTCCGCCACGCTCGTCGACCTCCGCCATGGTCGCCTGCGCATCCTCCTCGACCCGATCGGTAAGGCTTTCGACGTAGTACGACCCTCCGAGCGGATCTGCCACAAGTGGCACCGCTGTCTCGAACCCGATCATCTGCTGCGTTCGCAGCGCGAGCTCGGCCGCATTCTGCGAGGGAAGGCCGAGTGCCTCGTCGTAGGCGTTGGTGTGCAGCGACTGGGTGCCTCCCAGCACCGCGCTCAACGCTTCGAGCGTGGTGCGCACCACGTTGTTGAGGGGCTGCTGCGCCGCCAGCGTCACGCCACCTGTCTGCGTGTGAAAACGCAGTGCCTGCGACCGCGGGTCGCGCGCATCAAAGCGATCGCGCATGATCTGCGCCCACATCCGCCGAGCGGCACGAAACTTCGCCACCTCCTCGAAGAAGTCCATGTGGCAGGCGAAGAAGAACGAGAGCCGAGGCGCGAAATCGTCGACGGCCAGGCCCGCGGCGATGGCTGCCTCGACATAGGCGATCGCGTGGCTGAGGGTGAACGCGATCTCTTCAGAGGCGGTGGCCCCTGCCTCGCGCATGTGATAGCCGGAGATCGAGATCGTGTTCCAGTTGGGCAGGTGCTCGCGACAGTAGGCGAAGAGATCCGTGACCAGCCGCATCGAAGGCTTGGGCGGAAAGATGTAAGTGCCTCGGGCGGCGTACTCCTTGAGGATGTCGTTCTGGACGGTGCCTGTGATTTTCTCGGGCGGACATCCCTGGCGTTCTGCCACCAGCTGGTAGAGGAGGAGCAGCATCGGCGCGGTCGCATTGATGGTCATCGACGTCGAGACCTCGTGGAGAGGAATCCCGTCGAGCAGGATCCCCATGTCCTCGAGCGAATCGATGGCCACCCCGACCTTTCCGACCTCGCCATGCGCCATCGGGTGGTCCGAGTCATAGCCGATCTGCGTCGGCAGGTCGAACGCGACCGACAGGCCTGTCTGACCCTGCTTCAGCAGGAACTTGTAGCGCTGGTTCGACTCCGCGGCGGTGCCGAATCCCGCGTACTGGCGCATGGTCCACAGCCGGCCCCGATACATGTCGCGATGGATGCCGCGGCTGTATGGAAACGTTCCGGGCAATGCCTCGTCGGCCCGCCGGTCCTCGACCGAGTACACAGGCTTGAGCGGGAGACCGCTGTCATTGGTTATTTCCTCGCTCATGCCTCGACCAGCTCGGTCAGGACGCCCCCCACGCTCTTCGGATGCAGGAAGGCGATCCGTCCGCCGTGCATGCCGGGGCGCGGCGCGGCGTCGATCAGCTCGACCCCTGCCTCCTTCGCCTGCTTCAGCGCGAGCTCGATATCCGCCACCGCGTAGGCGACGTGGTGGAGGCCCGGCCCGCGCTTCGCTACAAACTTGCCGACCGGTGAATCCTCGCGCGTCGCATGCATCAGCTCGACCTCACCCGACCCCGTGCGGATGAAAGCAGCCTCCAGGCCCTCGCGATCGTTGGTGGCGCGATGGATCAACTCGCCGCCGAAAGCGCTCCGGTAAAGCTCGATCGACTCGTCGAGGTCGGTCACCGCCACTCCGACGTGATGGATCCTCGTCAGGCCTTTCATGTCACTGAGAACACGCGCGTGACTGCGTTCACAGTCATCACGTTGGGGATCAGCCCGTCGATCTTGAGCCTGCCCTTGAGCAGCTTGAGTGCGACACCTCGACCGACCTCGTCGAAGTAAATCGGCATCCCCAGCGGTCCGATCCTGAGGTTGCTCAAGCTCATGACTGTCTCGGCCTCTGCGCGGATGGTGATCGTGCGCGTCGCCTCGAGCCCGTTGTGCACGACAAGGCGCCCGCCCTTGAAGTCCAGGGTCACGCCCTCTTCGATGTCAGTGACAAAGATTCCGACCCTTGCCACAAGTCGATCGAAATCCTCGAGCTTGGCGGGGTTGGACCTGATGTTGGCCTCGATCAGGCCACCCAGCATCGAAGCGAAGGCGCTCGGCTCCTGGTCAGAGTAGGCGACCAGCTCAGCCTGCGGGTCGCGCTCTAGTTTTCGTCGGGCCATGCGACGGGCACCCGGGTCGTGCACTCGGTCATCTCCTGCGATGCCTTGGTGTAGCGCACGATCGTCGGCAGGTCGCCCTTCAGCTTGAGCTTGCCCTGCAGCATGCCTTTGGTCGCGTCCAGCTGCTTGGTGGCGACCTCCTTCCAGCGCGAGTAGGGCGCTGTGATGACAAAGTCGCACTTCTGAGCGTCAGCCGCCGGTCCGACCTTGATGTCGCGCGCCTCGCCGTCGAAGAGATCCATCACGACGCCGCGCGATTCGGGAAAGTGCTTGTCGGGTTCGGCCTCCACCACCAGCCCCACCGTCCATTTCCAGCCCTTGGCCGCGGACTTGTAGGTGCTCGATCGGTTGACCTCGTCCTTGAAGGCGCTTGCCCACTCCTCTGAAAAAGCCTTGACCGGCATCATCTAGCTCGCCTCCTACCGAGGGGAAAGGTTACTCCGACCCTTCTGCGCCTACGATTCGGGCATGCCCGGGCAGTCGCCATTTTTCGAACCACTCAGTGCTCGCGACGCATGGTTTCTCTATGCGGAGCGACCGGATACGCCACTGGACGTCGGCACCGTCTACATCTTCGAAGGCGAGTCCCAGGTTCCTGGTGGTCGCGGCGCGCAGGGAGTCGAGGACACGATTCGCGAGCGCCTCCACCTCGTCCCTCGCTACCGGCAGCGGATCCAGCGCGTGCCCCTCAACCTCGCTCATCCGGTTTGGGTCGACGATCCCAACTTCGACCTTGGCGCCCGCCGCGAGGTCCTGCCTCCACCCGGCGATGGCGCGAGCCTTCGCAAGCTGGTCATGCGCATCCTCGCCCGGCCGCTCGACATGCGGCGGCCTTTGTGGGAGGTGACCGTCGTCACAGGATTGCGTGGCGGCAAGGTGGTGCTGGTCAACCGCGCTCATCACGCGATGGTCGACGGGGTGTCGAGCGTGGACATCCTCACCCTGCTGCTCGACACCACGCCCGAGGGCTACACGCCCGATCCGCCCGCCGACGTATGGAAGCCGCGACCCGCGCCGTCCACCTGGCAGCTGATACGCCCGATGCTGTGGGACGTCCGAGCCGCCTCCCGCGAGGACCGCTCGATGATGCCCGCGGTCTGGAAGACGACGCGCCTGCCCTGGTCCGGCCTTATGAAGCTCGGTGGCAAGATGGCTACCCGCCGGCCCGATCTCTTCTTCAACCGCAAGATCGGCCCGCAGCGGACAGGCCGCGGGCTCAAGGTGCCGCTCGCTTCATTCAAAGCCCTCAAGGACCGCTACGGGTGCACCGTCAACGACGCAGTGCTGGCGGTGGTCTCCGAAGGCCTCTACCGATGGTTCAAGGCGCGGGGCGAAAGGGTGCCGTCGAAAGTCCGCGTCTTCTGCCCGGTGAGCGTGCGCGCGGAGGATGCGCGCGGCCGGCTCGGCAACCAGATCAGCGGCATGGTGCTCGAGCTGCCGACCGCCGACATTCCGATGGAGGAGCGGCTGCGCCGCATCCACGTCAGCACGGGCGACCTCAAGCGCACCCGCCAGGCGGTGGCCGCCGACAAGCTCGTGGGTCTTGCGGACTGGGCTCCGCCGACCCTGCTCGTGCTCGCGGGCCGGCTGATGTCGAACCCCCAGGCTGGCGCGAACATCAACGTCACCAACGTACCCGGCCCGCAGTTCCCGCTCTACTCAGGTGGCGCGCAGCTGCTCGAGGTGTGGGCCTTCGCGCCGCTTTATCCCTCGATGGGCCTGGGTGTGGCGATCGTGTCCTACAACGGCGACGCCTATTTCGGGCTGACGGCGGACCCGAGCATCGTGCCTGACGTTGAGGAGTTCACGGCGCGGCTGCAAGAAGCAGCGGCGGAATGCACTGCGCTGGCGGCTACCCGGTAGCTACGACTTGAGGGCGAAGCGGATCGTGTTCTGCCCGATGGAGAGCACGTCTCCGTGGTCGAGCTGCTTGTCGATGATCGGCTCGCCGTTGACCAAGGTGCCGTTGGTGCTGCCGAGGTCGCTCACCCAGTAGGCTCCTGCGCGGACCTCGATCCGGCAGTGGTGCCCAGAGGTCGCCGGGTCCCCGATGACAATGTCGTTGTCCGGTGCACGGCCGATTGTCGCCGACTGGTCCGGGATCCCCACGACGCGGGCCGCGAACGGACCCGTTTCGAAGGTCAGCTTGGCCGCTGCCTCGGCCACGGCCCGCTCGGGCGTGATCGCATGAAGGGCAAGCGTCTCTTTCGCGGAGGCCGCCTGTGGTGGCTGCCACGCCGGGATGATCGAGGTCGCCTCACTGTCCCCTGCCTCGGAGGGCGATCCGTTTCCAGGCTCGCCGCCGGGCGCATGTGGCCACGCGATCACGGTGGAGATGATTGGGACCGGCGCCGGGGCCGGAGGCGGAGGGCTCTGGACCGGGGGCGCGGTCGGCGCCTGAGCCTGCGCTGGTTGAGGCTCGGGTTCAGGTTCAGCCGGCAGCGCGCCGGAATCCCAGGTCGGCTCGGACGGGGCTGAAGATGACGACGGCGGCTCCTCCCAGGTGGGTACCGAG
>VBFO01000102.1 GCA_005881025.1 Chloroflexota bacterium
CCCGACCTTGACCAACGCAGCGGAGAGATGACCGTAAAGGGTGTCGAGGCCCCCCGAGTGAGCGATCACGACGTAAGTCCCGTAGCCGCTGCCCGAGCTGCCCACCAGCGCGACGATGCCATCATCGGCCGCGTAGACCGGCGATCCGAGCTTCTCCACCAGGTCGATGCCGGTGTGGAAGTGGGCGTACCCGTTGTAAGGCGGCTCGAACCAGAATGTGCTTGGCCCGAACCGCTGCGAGATCTGTGCCTGCGGCTCGGGCCAGATGAAGCGGTACTTGGTGGAATGCCCGGCGCTGGGCTGTATCTGACCGACGGGGTTTGACTGCGACCACAGCTGAACCTGCGTCCACACCGCCTGCATAGCGGCCGCGATGATGGCGTCCTCCTGCTGCTGCAGCATGTCAGTGATCTGCTGCGCCAGCTGTGTTGACTGCCGGTTGAGCTGGTACAGCTCATAGCGGGTCTCTGCAATCTTCGCGGCAAGCTGCTTCATCGCCTTCTGCTGCTGGGCCTGCAAGGTCTTCAGCTGGGAGAGCTCCGCGCTGAGATGAGCCCGCTGCTGCACCTGCTCGGCGCGGGCGGCCTGCTCCTTTTCACGCTCCTGGCGCAGGGCGGTGAGGTCGCTCGCGAGACTCTGCTTGAGCTGGCTGGCCCGCGTTCCGGCAACCCCGAGATCTGAGATGCGCGTCAGCAGATCGCTCAGGCTGCTCGCCTCGCCCAGGACAAGAAGCACCGACGTGGGCTCGACGTAGATCGCTCGCGCCAGCTGAGCGAGCTGAGCCCGCTCGGTGTCGATCCGCTCCTGTAGGGCGGCCTCCCGCACCATCGCGTCCGCGATCTGGGAATCCAGCGCTGCGATCTTGGCCTGGACGTCGACTATCTTCGCCTGGACGTCCTGCTGCTGATGGGCGTTGTTCTGCAGCGACTGTTGCAGCTGCACCTGCGCGGCCATGGCGTCGGCGAGGTTGCTGCCGAGCTGGGCACGAATCTGGTCGATGAGTGCCTTCTGCTGCTGTGGATCGGCACCGTTGCCGGCGGTCGCGCCGGCACTGTCGGCGCACACGACCAGGAGAGCAAGCGATAGCGCGACCAGAAGCGCTTTCACGACTCCAGGTGTCTCCTGATGCTGATCAGGGAAGATCCCGACCCGAGCCCCAGGCCCACGCCGAACACAACGAGAGACACGATCGCCGCCACCGTGATCGTGATTCCGGGCGCGAACTGATTAAAGGAGCCTGCCGCAGCTTCGATCCCCGCAGCGGCCAGGCCGAAGGTCACCAGCCCGGCCAGCCCACCCGCGAGCGCCCCCGCGATGGCGCCTTCGACGACAAACGGTCCGCGCACCATCCAGCGCGGCGCGCCAACCAGCTGCATGATCAGGACCTCGTCCCGGCGGGCGATGATCGCAGCCCGAATGCTGTTGATGGTGACCGTCACAGCCACAAATCCCAGTAGAGACAGAAATGCGAACCCAGCCACGCCGAGGCCAAAAATTACGGTCTGAATTCTTTGGTAAGCGCCGCGGTCGTACGAGGTCGGATACATGGCGTCGACGGCGATGTCGTTTCGAACCATCGCATCAATCGCCGCCACGTCATCGATCTTCTTGACCTGAACATCGAAGCTGGCAGGGAACGGATTGCTGTCGCTGGCACCGGCCAGCTCAGGCAAGCCCGGGATGCTCTGTGCCCGCTGGAGCGCCTCGGCCTTGCTCGTGTAGCCAATGCTTGCGATGCGTGGGTCGCTCGAGAGCCGCTCCCGCAGCGCGGCGACACCGGCGGGATCCGCGCCATCACTGATGTAGACGTGGAGGATCGAGGCCTGGCCAGACTCGACCTGGTCGAGGTTGTACAGCGCAATCCCAGTCAGTCCGACCAGGCCCAACAGAACGAGCAGGAGCGCCATCGATCCCAACGCGGGTGCGGTGCTGCTGATGTTCCGGGCCCAGTTGCGGGCCGCGCCGCGGAACAGGTAACGAAACAGGTTGGCGATGACGATCTGTACCAGCCGGCGCCGGGGAAACCGCGCCTTCACGAGGATGCCAGCCACGCCATCCTCCCAATCGCGCCGGCCGGTTGGTCACGCACAAGACGGCCCTGAACGAGCGTGACAACGCGGCGCTGAAGCCGAGTCACGATCTCGACGTTGTGGGTTGCGATCAGCACCGACGTGCCCCACGCTGCGATGTCCCGGAAGAGGTCCATCATCTCCCACGCCGTGTCCAGATCGAGGTTGCCGGTGGGCTCGTCAGCGATGAGAAGGGGCGGCTGAGCGACCACCGCCCTGGCTACAGCGACCCGCTGCTGCTGGCCGCCAGAGAGCTGATGCGGAAAGGCTTTGCCCCGGTCGCCGAGGCCGACCGCCTCCAGAGCGTCGAGGGCCCGGTCCATCGCCTCACCGTCAGAGATGCGCAGGTCACCGACCTGCAGGGCGAGGGCCACATTCTCGATGGTGGTCAGTCGCGGCAGGAGCTTGAAGTCCTGGAAGACGACTCCCACACGGCGGCGGAGATCGGAAACGCGGTGGGTCTTCAGCCGGTGGGCGGGGATGCCGTCCACCCAGACCTCACCGCTGGTGGGCCTGATCTCGCGATTGATCAGTTTCAGGAGAGTGGTCTTGCCGGCACCACTCGGGCCGACCAGGAACGTCAGTTCGCCCGGCTCCAGCCTCAGGCAGACGTCGTCGAGCGCGATTCGAGATCCGTACTCTCGGGTGACCCGGGTGAACTCGACGATCGGGCGCAAATTTCCGTATGAGCTAACGACAGGCCGCAGGATTGCCTGTGATTAATCGCTGTTAATTTTGGTAAATGGCGCCACTGAGCGGCACGGCGAGCTGAACCAGAAGCGGCAATGGAAGCTGTTTCAGGGATATTTCACATTGAGGCCGCCATCGACTACCAGGTCCTGGCCCGTGACCTGGTCGGCCTCGATCATTGCCATCACCGCTTGAGCGACGTGGTCGGGAGTGGCGACCACACCCAGCGGTGTTTCGGACGCGAACGACTGCTCCTGGGCTGACCCGGCATCCTCGCCGAACCTCTGCTTGAACCAACGGCTGGAGACGAGGCCGGGCGACACAGAGTTCACTCGAACGTCCGGCGCCAGCGCCACCGCAAGCGAGCGCGTGAGCTGCAGCACACCCGCCTTTGAAACCGCATAGGCGATGGACGATCCCGAGCCGCGGTGCCCTGCGATTGAAGCCACGTTGACTATCACACCCTTCGCCTTACGAAGCTCCGGAGCCGCCGCGCGGCAGCAGTAGAACGTCCCCTTCAGATTCACGCTGAGGATGTCGCTCCAGACCTCTTCAGTCAGTCCGTCGAGGTCCGGATGCGCGACGAAGTGGGTGGTGCCGGCGTTGTTCACGAGCACGTCGAGCCCGCCAAATCGGTCGACGGTGGTGGCGATCATCACCTTGACCATTGCCTCATCCGCGATGTTGGCTCGATGTGCGAGCGCTTGACTTCCTGACGAGCTGACCTCGGCCGCAGTCGCTTCGGCTTCGTCAGCCGAGCGCGAGTAGTTGATGACGACAGCCTTGGCACCAGCGCCCGCCAGGCGCAAACACACCGCACGGCCGATGCCGGTGCCGCCGCCGGTCACGATTGCGACCTTCCCGCGCAACTCCATGCTGGAGTCGTCAGCCTACACGCGACAGCGCTGTTGCACCAGGCGGCCGATGGCGGTTCTCGACCGCGCCCAGCGGCCCTCGATCATCCTTGCAGCCGCGCGGACACCGCGTCGATGGCGGTGTGAAGTACGTCGATGATGCGGTCGATCTGCTGCTCGGTGATCACGAACGGCGGCGAGATCGCGAGCACGTCGCCGGTGAGGGGGCGGACGATGACGCCCTCCTGAAGCGCGGCCAGCCACACGTTTCGAGCCGTGCCCGCCGAGGCATCGAACAGCTCCTTCGTTTGCCTGTCCTTCACGAGCTCGACCGCGCCGAGCAGCCCGATGCCGCGCACGTCGCCGACGATGTCGAGCCCGCGCAGCTCCTGCAGCTTCTGGTGCAGGTGCGCGCCTTTCGTCGCGACCTGCTCCACGAGACCTTCGTCTTCGATGATCTGGAGGTTGCGCAGGCCAACCGCGCACGAGGTCGGGTGGCCGCTGTACGTGAAGCCGTGCATGAAAGCTCCCTTCACGGACTTCAGGACGTCGTGCACCGAGCGCGTGAGCATGACGCCGGACAGCGGCAGGTAGCCGCTGGTGACACCCTTGGCGAAGATCATCATGTCGGCCTGCACGCCCCAGTGCTCCATTGCGAACCACTTGCCCGTGCGGCCGAACCCGGTGATGACCTCGTCCGCGATGAGCAGCACGCCGTGCTTGTCGCACACCTTGCGCAGCAGCGGGAAGTAATCGGGCGGCGGCACGATCACGCCCCCGGCGCCCTGCACCGGCTCCGCCACGACAGCGGCGACCGTCTGCGGGCCGGCGTCGACGATGACCTTCTCCAGCGCCTCCGCGTATGCGACCCCAGGGGAACCTGCGCCGGCGAAGCGGTACGGATCCGGCGAAGGCGCATGAAGGAAGCCCGGCGCCAGCGGTTCGAAGCCCTTCCAGAAGCCGGCAAGACCAGTCGCGCTGGTCGCGCCCCAAGTGAGCCCATGGTAGTCGCGGATGCGCGAGACGATGTTCACGCGGTCGGGCTCGCCGCGCAGCTTGTGATACAGCTTCGCGATCTTGTAGGCAGTGTCGTTGGCCTCGGCGCCGCCGGACGCGAAGAAGGTGACCTCCAGGTCGCCGGGCGCAATTTCGGCGAGCTTCGTCGCGAGCTTGATGGCCGGCGCCGTGCTGAAGCCCCCATACGCCGAACTGAACGCGAGCTCCTTCATCTGCTCGGCGGCCGCCTCGGCCAGCACGGCCCGCCCGTGGCCGACGTTCACGTTCCACAACGATGCGAGGCCATCGATGTACTCGCGTCCGGCGACGTCGGTGATGGTGGCGCCGCGCCCGCTGGCCATGATCAGGTGTGGGACGGTGCCCTGAGGAGCGGCCAGGTCGCCCTGCGGATGCAGGAAGTGCGTGCTGTCGAGCTCCAGCAGCCGGCTTGCCTCGTCCGCGGAGATCTTTGGCGGTGTCACGAGCACAGGATAGTTAGGCTGCGGTGTAGCCGCCGTCGATCGCCAGCGAGATGCCGGTGATGTGCCTCGACTCGTCGCCCGCGAGAAACAGGATGGCGCTCGCCACCTCTTCCGGCTCGGCCATCCGACCCTGTGGGATGGTGGACACGACCTGCTTCTCGAACGCGGCGGGATCCGGCTGGCCGTCGATCCAGGTGCGCACGAGCTGCGTGCGCGTCAGGCCCGGCGCGACGGCGTTGACGCGCACACCCTGCCGCGCCCACTCGATTGCCGCAGTTCTCGTCAGCGCGAGCAGCGCGCCCTTGGCCGCGGCGTAGAGGCCCATCGTCGGCACGCCCACCGAGGCGGTGCGGGACGTGACGTTGACGATGGACCCGCGGCCGCGCTCCAGCATCTTCGCTCCGGCGGCCTGCTGCATGAGGAGGCAGCCCAGGAAGTTGGTGTCGAGCACGCGGCGGACATCGGCCTCCGAGGTATCCAGCACTGAGCTCGTCCAGTCCATGGCGGCATTGTTGACGAGCACGTCCACGCCACCCCACACCTCGGCCGCCTGGACCGCCGCCTCGGCAGTGCGCTTGTCGGCGACGTCGCCGGCCACGAATTGCATGTTGCTGTCGCCGGGGCCGCTCGCGTGACGCGCGACGATCACGACGCGCGCTCCTTGTTCAACGAAAAGCCGGACCGTCGCCTCGCCGATGCCGGCCGTGCCGCCGGTGACGATGGCGACCTTGCCGGCCAGGCGCCCGCTCAAGCTCTTGCGCGTGCGAGCAAAGCGAGGAACTCGAACACGATGTTGGCCGCGGTGAACGAGGTATTGTCGGCCACGTCGTAGGCGGGGATGACCTCGACCACGTCGAAGCCGACGTAGTTCAGCCCGCTCAATCCGCGCAGCAGGGACTGCGACTCCCACGTCGTGAAGCCGCCGATCTCGGGCGTTCCCGTCGCGGGTGCGTAGGCAGGGTCGATGAAGTCGATGTCAAAAGACAGGAATACCCTGGCGTCGCCGGCGCGTTCGACGACGCGCTTCGCGACCTCCGCCATCCCCAGCTCGTGCGCCTCCACCCCGGCGATCACCTGCATGCCCATCTCGCGCGGCACCTCGTGATCGCGCGCCGAGTACATGCCGCCACGCAGCCCGACCTGGCTGGAATGCGCCGCGTCGATGAGCCCTTCGTTCACGGCGTGGTAGAACGGCGTGCCGTGCGTGTGCGGCATGCCGAAGTACGAGTCGATCGTGTCGCTGTGCGAATCGAGCTGGACCAGCGCCACCGGGCCGTGAACCTCATGCAGGGCGCGCAGCTCGGGCAGCGCGATCGAGTGGTCGCCGCCCAGGTCGATCGGGATGACCCCGGCTTTGAGCACATCCATCAGGCCGGCTTTGATTCGCTTGTAAGACTCCTCGATGTATCCAGGCACCACGGGAACGTCGCCGTAATCGACAACTGACAGCGAGTCGAAGACCGCGACCCCGCTACCGGTGTGGTACGGGCGGATCAGCGCCGAGGCCGCCCGAATGGCCTGCGGCCCGAACCGTGCACCCACCCGATACGTCCCGCCCGTGTCGAACGGGACTCCGACTATCGCGACGTCGACTTCCCCCAGATCCGTGAGGTGAGGAAGGCGCGCGTACGTGCGGATGCCTGAGAACCGGGGCGACGCCAGAGAATCGGCGGGACCGTAGCGCGGCGGCTTCTTGTCCATCTAAGCTGCTGATTCTGAACTCGCCAGACGCTGTAGTGATCGGGGGCGGCGTGATCGGCTGCTCCATCGCCTACCACCTTGCCCGTCTCGGCGCCAGTGTGGTGGTCGTCGAGCGGGAGACGCTTGGCTCGCAGTCGACCGGCCGCTGCGCCGGTGGCGTCCGGCGGCAGTTCTCATCCGGGCCCAACGTCGCGATGCAGCAGCTGTCGGTACGCCTGCTGGCGGGCCTCGAGGCGGAAACGGGCGTGGACCCCGAGTTCAGGCACATCGGCTACCTGTTCCTGCTGACAGACGACCGCGACGCCGAGGACTTCAAGCGACTGATCCCCATGTGGCACGAGCACGACCTGAACGACGCCCGCTGGGTCGAGCCGGCCGAAGTGCGCGAGCTGGCGCCGCTGGTGACCGGCGACGACATCCTCGGCGCCACGTTCTGCCCGAGCGACGGCATCGCGAGCCCGCACGCGGTCACGTCTGCTTATTCCGGAGCGGGACGGCGGCTGGGCGTGAAGTTCATGGAAGGCGTCGCCGCCACGGCCATCGTCCGAGACGGCGCCCGCATCGCGGGCGTGAAGACGACCGATGGCGAGTTCACGACCACGTCGGTCTTCAACTGCGCCGGCGCGTGGTCCCGTGAGGTCGGCGCCATGGCCGGCGTCGACGTGCCGGTTGACCCATACCCACGTGACATCTTCGTCACCAACCCCATGGGCTCCATGCGCCAGCACCCGATGACCATCGACTTCGCCACGTCCTTCTACTTCCACCCCGAAGGCGACGGGATGCTCTTCGGCATGGGCAAGAAGGGCGAGACGCCGAGCTTCAGCACCGACGTCGACTGGACGGTTCTCGACTCGATGGCCGAGGTGATCGAGCGCCGAGCCCCGCGACTGGGCACCATCGGAATCCAGACCGCGTGGGCCGGGCTGTACGAGGTCACGCCCGACCACCAGCCGATCCTCGGGCCGGTCGACGAGGTCGAGGGATTCTGGTGCGCCTGCGGGTTCTCGGGGCACGGCTTCCAGCAGGCGCCCGCGGTCGGGTTCCTGCTCTCCCAGTGGTACGCGGGCGAGAAGCCCGCGGTGCCGCTCGACATCTTCGCGCAGCGCCGCTTCACGACCGGTATCGTCGAGCCCGAACGAAACGTCGTTTGACGGAGGAGATGACCAGATGAGCACCAAGACCGCCACCGGCAGGGAGGCGATGGTCGGGGAGATCCTGGCCACGTTCGGGATGCAGGCCGGCGGCACAGTCAGCGGCGTGGCCTACGGCGGTCGGTTCAAGGAGGACGCCGGCGGCGCGCCTCTCGAGACGCGCGACCCGACCACTGGCGAGGTGCTGGCCCACGTCCGGACGGCGACCCCGGACGACGTGAAGCGCGCTGTCAGCGTCGCCCATGACGCGTTCGCGCGGTGGCGCGTGGTTCCCGCGCCTCAGCGCGGCGAGATCGTGCGCCGTCTCGGCGACGGATTTCGGGAACGCAAGGAGGACCTGGCCAGGCTCATCAGTCTGGAGAACGGCAAGATCCTGACCGAGGCCCGTGGCGAGGTGCAGGAGGTCATCGACATCTGCGACCTTGCCGTCGGCCAGTCGCGCCAGCTGTTCGGGCGCGAGATCGCCTCAGAGCGGCGCGACCACCGCCTCATCGAGCAGTGGCACCCGCTGGGGGTCGTGGGCATCATCTCGGCGTTCAACTTCCCCCTGGCGGTGCCGGGATGGGGCTGGGCGATCGCCCTGGTCTGCGGCGACACCATAGTTTGGAAGCCTTCCAGCCTCACGCCCCTGATCTCCATCGCAGCGCAGCAGATCTTCCACAGCGTCACCGCCGGCACCGACGCCGAGCACGTGTTCAGCCTCGTGATCGGCAGCGGCAGCACCATCGGCGAGGCGCTGGTCGCCGACGAGAGGGTGCCGCTGATTCAGGCCACTGGTTCGTGCGCGCTCGGTGAGCGGGTCGCGGCCGGCGTGGCGAAGCGCTCGGGACGGGCGATCCTCGAGCTCGGCGGCAACAACGCGGTGATCGTGATGGCGGACGCCGACCTCAAGCTGGCGCTGCGCGCCGTCGTCTTCGGAAGCGTCGGCACAGCAGGCCAGCGATGCACCAGCACCCGGCGGCTCATCCTCGAGCGACCGATCGCGTCCCGCTTCCTGGAGCAGGTCGTGCACGCGTACCGGACCATCGGCATCGGGGATCCGCTGGACGAGAAGACGCTCATGGGACCGGTCATCTCCCGGTCGGCCGTCAAGGACTACACCGAAGGCCTGGCGGAGATGCAGCGCCAGGGCGGCAAGCTGATCTACGGCGGCAAAGTGCTCGAGGATCGCGGCGGCTACTTCGTCGAACCCGCCATCGTCAAGTCGGCGATCGACATGCCGATCGTCCGCGAGGAGGTCTTCGCTCCGATCCTTCACGTTTTCGAGGTCGACAGCCTCGAGGAGGCAATCGCCGTCAACAACTCGGTACCGCAGGGCCTCAGCAGCGGCCTGTTCACGACCAACCTCGCGGCAGCGGAGCGATGGCTCTCCACCGCCGGCTCCGACTGCGGGATCGCGAACGTGAACGCGGGCACGTCAGGGGCGGAGATCGGCGGCGCGTTCGGCGGCGAGAAAGCCACCGGCGGCGGCCGCCAGGCCGGGTCGGACGCCTGGAAGGGCTACATGCGCCGGCAGACGTGCACCATCAACTACGGCACGCAGCTGCCGCTGGCGCAGGGAGTCGAGTTCCCGGTCGACTAGGTCGAAAACGCGTGGATATCAGCGGCCCTTGAACTCGGGTTTCCGCTTGGCGGCGAATGCCCGCTTGGCCTCCTGGTGGTCCTCCGTGCTCGTGAGCCGAAAGCTCATCTGCGTCTCGAAGTCCTGCACGGCCTCCAGAGGCATCCCGAGCGCGTCGTCGAACAGCTGCTTCTGAGCGGCCAGAGCAAGCGGCGCGCCTTTGAGCGCTTCCTCGGCGAGACGGAGCGCGGACGCCTCGTGGCGGCCCTCGGATGCGACCTCGACGACCAGCCCGATGCGCAGGGCTTCGGTGGCGTCGATGGTCTGGCCGAGCAGCGCCAGCCGGCGCGCCTGGCCGAGCCCCACCAGCAGCGGCAGCAACTTCGCAGTGCCGGAAGTCATGTTGAAACCGACCCGGGTTTCGGCGAAGTAGAACCGCGCGCTGTCCGCGCAGACGATGAGGTCGCTGGCGATGCACAGCTCCAGGCCCTGTCCGGCGGCATAGCCGTGAACGGCGGCGATGAACAGCTTGTCCGGGCGGCGCAGCGTTCGGATCAGCTCGAGCCACGTGTGACGACCCGCCCGGCCCGAGAGCGGATGGTGCTCGGCGTCGGTCAGGTCGGTCTCGCCCAGGTCCCATCCACCCGAGAAGGCCCGCCCGGCCCCGGCGAAGATCACGACCCGCACGTCCTCGTCGTCGCACGCACGCCGGATCCCGGACAGCAGGTCGCGCTCGAGCGGGATCGAGAATGCGTTCATCTTCTCAGGGCGATTCAGCCGGATGAGCGCGACCTGCGGCCTGGGCTGCTCGTACTGGATCAGCATGTCCCTCCCTGCGGCGAAGCCGCGTGGCGCCGAAGCGAGCCGCGGTCGACCTTGCCGGTCGGCGTCAGCGGCAGCGAATCGACGAATTCGATGAGACGCGGGTACTGGTAGGCGGCCAGGTGCTGCTTCACGTGCGTCCTCAGGCCGGCCTCGAGGTCGGGGGATGGCTGAAAGCCTGGCCGCAGCTGCACGTACGCCTTCACCACCTGCCCGCGCAGTCTGTCAGGGGCCCCGACGACCGCTGTATTGGCGACCGACGGATGCCGCAGCAGGCTCTCCTCGATCTCGTCCGGCCCGATGCGGTAGCCGGCTGACTTGATCATGTCGTCCAGTCGGGCTTCGAACCAGAAGTAGCCGTCATCGTCCACACGCGCGAGGTCGCCGGTGCGCAGCCAGGGGCCTGCGAACTTGTCGCGCGTCGCGTCTGGCCGGTGCCAGTACTCGAGCAGCGCCGCCGGGTCCGGCACGCCCACCATCACCTCCCCCACCTCGCCTGGCTGTGCGCGATCCCCTTCCGGGGTCCTCACCTGCACGTCGTGACCCGGGTAGGGCAGGCCCATTGATCCAGGCCGCAGCGGCCATCGCGACGCGCACTGTCCGATCGTGAAATCGGCCTCGGTCTGACCGTACGACTCGTTGAACGTGATGCCGAACTTCGCGCTGCATTCGTCGAGCAGCCCCACTTCCACAGGTTCGCCACCCGTGACCATCGAGCGCAGCCGCACTCCTTTCGGAACCTCGCACTGCAGCATCATGCGCAGCGCGGTCGTGGGCAGGAAGGTGGTGCGCACGCCGAATTTCGCGAGTAGCGCGAGCGCCCACTCAGGGTCGAAACCTCTCCTCGGGGCCGCGATCATCGGCACCCCGTGGAGCCATGACAGCATCAGCGTGTTGACCAGGCCGCCGATCCACGCCCAGTCCGCGGGCGTCCACATCAGATCGCCGCGTTGCGGCGGAAACTCGTGGCACATGCGGAAGCCGCTGGCCTGGCCGATGAGCACGCGGTGTCCGTGCAGCACGCCCTTCGGCGGACCGGTGGTGCCGGAGGTGTAGATGATCATGCACGGCTCGTCGGCGGTGCTTCTGTGCGCGGGCGGCCTCGGCGACGCGTCTTCGAGCAGACGCGGCAGGTCTCTCTCTGTGACCACGATCCGCTTCAGGTCCGGCACGCCTTCCACCGCGGCGATCCGCTCGGCTCCCTCCGCGTCGGTGACCACCATCCGCGCGCCACTGTCGGCAAGGCGGTAGCGCAGCGCGTCCGCGCCGAACAGGGATGACAGCGGCACCGAGATGAGTCCGGCCTTGTACGCGCCGACGTGCGCGATGGCGGTCGCCGCGATCTGTGGGAGCACTACCGCGATGCGATCGCCAGGCTCGAGACCGAGCCCTGTGAGCGCGTTGGCCATGCGATTGGTGAGCTCGCTGAGCTGCCCAAACGTGTAATGCCTCTCGCCGTCGGAGACGTCTATCAGCGCCAGCCGGCCCGGCGGCAGCGCGTCCGTGCAGGCGGTGCCGATGTTGAATAGCTTCGGCACGCGCCAGCGAAAGCCCTCATAGATCTCCTGGTATGTCGCGCCGGCCAGCATGAATGGCCGGAATCGAGCGGCGGCCGCCATCAGCCGAGCAGCGCGCGCACGGCCATGGCAACGTGATACCCACTGCCGACCGCACCGGGCGTGCCCGGCTGCGCGGTGTAGTCGCCGCAGAAATGAGTGCGGCCGAACGGCTCGCGCAGGACCTTCTGCCGACCGAGCCAGCCCTTGCCGAACCTCGGCAGCCCCCGCCAGCGCTCGACGCGAGTGGACGCTCGCTCAAGCACATCGCGCTCGAACGGAAACAGCTTCAGCAGGTCCGCTCTGACGCGGGCGACGATGGCCTCGTCGGTCAGCGCCACCAACGCCTCGGCTCGCGGTCCGGTGGCCAGAGTCACGAGGCTGCCTCCCTTTTGCCGGGTTGTGCTGTCACGCCGCACGAAGAACGCGTTGTTGCTGAGCAGCTCGAACGACAGGCCGATGGCGGGCACGGCCAGCAGCTGGTCCCACGGCATCGGTCCGGGCTCGTCGCTGAGCCACGCCACCGTCACCACCGGCGCGTACGGCAGCACGTTCTGGAGCGCCTCCCGTTTGGCCTCCGGCAGATCGGGCATCGCCTCGAGCACCGCATCGGCGGTCAGGGCGCTGATGCAAACCGAGGCTTCGACCTCGTCCGGCTCGCTTTCGCCACGCCGGTAGCGCACCCTCACGCCGCCGCCCGAGGCGGTCACCGACTCGACCTTGCACTCCAGCCTCAAGCGCTCGGGGTCGATCGCCTCGGCGATCGCCTTCGAGATCTGCTGCGTGCCACCGCGCACCGCCTTCAGAGTCGAATTGACGTCACCGCCGAACAGGTGGATCGCGTAGCCGAGGCCGATCGCGCCCGACACCTCCCGCGTGGAGAGTCCCGTGCCTGACGTGGTCGCCATGTCCAGGATGTCGCGCGTGAGGTCCGAGGCTGGACCGATCACCTCCGCGAGCGACTTGGCGTCCAGCTCCGCGTCGAGCCCGTTCATGCGCGACGCGATCCAGCGCAGGCGCGTGATGGTCAGCCCGAATCGAGCCTTCTCGACCCACGGCACCGCCATCTTCATGAAGAGCCTGTTTGAGTCGGGCGCGATCGCCAGCTTGCCGTTGACGAAGACGGCGGACAGCGCGCCTTCTCCGCTGAGCACATCCAGCCCCAGCTCGCTGCACATCGCCAGCGTCCGCGCGTCCCACACGAACTGCGCGCCCGAGTTGAACCAGTAGCCCGCGTGCTCGCCTGAAAGCGTCCGGCCACCAACGCGATCGCGAGCCTCGATGACCACTACGTCGCGATCGCGCAGGTGGTACGCCGCGGTCATGCCCGCCAGTCCCGCGCCGAGGATGACGACCTCGGGGTGGGAGGCCATCAGCGGTTCTTGAATTCCGGCTTGCGCTTCTCAGCGAAAGCGCGAGTGCCCTCCTCCAGGTCGTCGGACAGCTCGACCAGCCGGTTCAGCGCCTGGTAGAGGCGGATGCCGTCGGGGATGCTGAGGTCGCGGCTGCGCAGCGCCAGCTCCTTGGTCATGCGGATGGCCATCGGCCCGTTGCCGCAGATGACGGCCGCCAGCTCGTACACGCGAGGCATCAGGCGATCACGGGGCACGACCTCGTTCACGAGCCCGATGCGCAGCGCCTCCGCGGCGTCGATGAACTGCCCGGTGAGCAGCATGTACATGGCGTTCGACGCGCCGACGATGCGCGGCAGCAGCTGCGCGCCGTAGCCGTGGAGCAGGTTCCACTTGACCTCCGGGCATCCGAACTGCGCGGTCTCCGAGGCGATGCGAATGTCGCACACGAGCGCCAGCTCGAGGCCACCGGCCAGGCAGTAGCCGTTGACCGCCGCGATCAGCGGCTTCTGCACCTCGAGGCCCAGGTCGAATCGCGTCGGCCGCGGCGAAGACCACCCGACCTCCGCCTTCTCTGCGGTCCCGTGCATGCCGACGAGGTCCGCGCCGGCGGTGAAGGCCTTTTCGCCGGCGCCCGTGATCACCCCGACCCAGATGTCGTCGTTGGAGTCGATCTGACTGAGGTGGGACGAGATGGCCTCGTACATCTCGCTGTCCATCGCGTTTTGCTTCTCGGGCCGGTTGAGCGTGATGGTCGCAACGTGATCCTTGACCTCGAACCCGACCTTCACAGCAGCTCACCTCCGTCGATGCGGATGATCGACCCGGTCATGTAACGCGATTCGTCCGAGGCCAGGAATCGCACGAGCTTGGCGATGTCCTCGGGCTCTCCAAACATGTTCATCGGATTCGGCTTGATGTTCCGAGTCTTGAGGTAATCGATGATCGAGCCCGCGAGCTGGGTCTTCACGATGCCTGGCGCGATGCCGTTCACGCGGATGCCGTCGCGCGCCCACTCCTTCGCACACACCTCTGTGAGCATCACGACGCCAGCCTTGGAGATGCCGTATACGCCCAGGCCGATGTCATGGTGAAGGCCCGACGTGGAAGACACGTTGACGATCGCGCCGCCGCCCCGCGCCTTCATGTGCGGGTGCACGAGCTTCGACAGGTACCACGGCGCGCGCAGGTTGATGTTCATCACCGTCTGCCACTCGTCGAGGTCGACGTTGTAGATCTGTCTCGCGGGCGGCATGAGGCCTGCGTTGTTGACAAGCACATCGATGCCGCCAAGCTCTGCGATCACTTTGCCGACCAGCCGGTCGAGGTCGGACGTGTCCGCTACGTCCGCCTTCACGGCCAGCGCGTGGTTGCCGGGCGCCATCGAGCGGGCCGTCTCCTGCAGAGTCGCCTCGTCGCGGCCCGCAAGCGCCACATGGGCACCGGCGTCCGCCAGCTCCCTTGCGATCGCGGCGCCGATGCCGCGGCTGGCGCCAGTGACCAGCGCGACCTTGCCCTGCAATCCCCTTTCCATGCTCGAAAGCCTATCCGTAGCTACGATTCCGGTCATGGCCACGACGGTCAAGACCGCGCGCACGGTCGGCCAGACCATCGAGGCGGCGGCCCAGCGGTGGCCCGACCGGATCGGCGTCGACTTCGGGATCTCCTCTTACACCTACCGCGACCTGTGGTCGCGCGCCCGCCGGGCGGCGGCCGCATTCGCCGCCCAGGGTGTGAAGCCCGGCGAGGCGGTGCTCGTGATGCTCGACAACACGATCGAGTTCGTCGACGCCTGGCTTGGGCTGGCGCTGATCGGGGCTATCCAGGTGCCGGTCAACACCGGGTACTTGGGCGAGATTCTGCGCCACCAGGTGAAGGACTCTGGCGCCTGGCTGATGCTAGTCGACCAGGCGTACGTCTCGCGCGTCGAGGCCCTCGGCGCCGACCGCGGCGCCCTCCGGCGCCTGCTGGTAGTGGCGTCGGGTTCGCGGGCCTGGGAGGAGATCTTCGAAAGCGCCACCGAGCTCCCAACTGATGCGATCGTCGCCGCCGCCGAGCACGACATCGTCGCGATCATGTACACGTCGGGCACGACCGGCCCCTCAAAGGGCGTGCGCGTCGCCCACGCGCACGCTTACACGTACGCGCAGCACGCCGGCGAGGCGATGCAGCTCGTGGAAGGCGACGCCTACTTCGCGCCGCTGCCGCTGTTCCACATCGCGGGCCAGTGGGCGCTCGTTTATGCGTGCTTCCAGGTCGGCGCCAAGGCGATCGTGCGACGCCGTTTCAGCGCCGGCGAATTCTGGTCGACCGTGCGCGAATCCGGAGCGAGGGTCTCATTCCTGCTGGGCGCCATGGCCAACTTCCTCGCCCGCCAGGAGCCGCAGCCGGACGACGTCGACAACCCGATGGAGCGGATGCTCGTGGTCCCGCTCATCGACGACGTCGACGACTTCCGCCGCCGCTTTGGCGTGCGCGTGTGCACCTGCTACGGATCGACCGAGGTGAACGTTCCGCTGATCAGCGGCTACGAGGTCACCGAGCCCGGGATCGCAGGGCGTCCAGTTCCTGGCTTCGACATCCGCATAGTCGACGAGGACGATCGCGAGGTTCCGGTTGGCGCTGTCGGCGAGCTGGTTGTGCGCTCAGCCGAGCCGTGGCTGCTGGCCACCGAGTACCACCGCAATCCAGAGGCCAGCCTGCGTCTGTTCGGCAACCTGTGGCTGCACACAGGCGACGCATTCCGGAAGGACGCGCACGAGAACTACTTCTTCGTCGACAGGATCAAGGACTACATCCGCCGGCGCGGCGAGAACATCTCATCGTTCGAGGTGGAGCGTGAGGTCAACGCGCATCCGGCGGTGCTCGAGTGCGCGGCGGTGGCGGTGAAGTCGGCGTCGACCGAGGACGACCTGAAGGTGGTCGTGGTGCTGAAGTCAGGGATGACGCTGGATCCGGAGGATCTGCGGGAGTTCCTGCGCGGTCGCGTCCCCAGCTTCATGGTGCCCGACATCGTCGAGGTGATGGCCGAGCTGCCAAAGACGCCAACAGGCAAGATTCAGAAGCACATGCTCAGGGGTCGCTAGGGCGATTCTTCGCCGCCTCCTCGAGCACGGCGCCCAGCGCCTTGCGTTTCCAGGCCTTGTCTTGCTCCTCGGCCGCCAGGTCCGACTGCGCCAGCTGCATCAGCACGCGGCCACCGTGCAGAGGCAGGCTGATGAACGCCTCCATCCAGTGCGGATCGGAGTAGCGCTCGCCGAACACCTGCTGTCCCTTACCGCGCAGGCGCAGCACCTCTGCGTGCAGGTCGTCGACGACGAATGTGACGTGGTGCAGGCCCTCTCCGTGCCGGCGCAGAAACTTCACGACGAACCCGGTGGTGTCCGTGCCGGGCGCCAGGATCTCGACCCTCCCGCCGCCCGTAAACGCGAATTGCGCGAAAGCGAACCCGTTCCAGTCGGAGTCGCCCTGGCGGTACTCGCCAGGCATCACGTCGGACCAGAACGTCGACGCCTTGGACAGGTCCCAGACCGCGAAGGCGACGTGGTCGAGCCTCAGCTCTTCGTCCTGAGCTCTTCGATTACCGGCGCGAAGGCGCGAACGCCTTCCGGCCCGCCCATGGTGAGCGCCACCTGCACCTCGGCGATGCCCAGCTTCGCGTGGCCGCGGAGCGTCTCGGCCATCTGCCGCGGCGGGCCCTGCAGCGGATTCTCATCCGGCCTGGGCGTATAGCCCGAGCCCGGCATGGCCCCGCGCACGGCCGTCGTGGCCATGAGGCTGTTGGGATCGCGACCGTGCTCGACGCAGGCGCCGTCGATGATGCGCAGCTGGGTCTCCGCCGATTCCGGGCTGGCGTCCGTGTAGCCGAGCCAGCCGTTCCAGATATCCGCGTACTGCGCCACCAGGCGCTGCATGCGCGCCTTCGGGTTGAGGGTCCCGATCATGATCCGCGGCCCGCCCTTTCTCCTCGCGCCAGGCAGGAGCTTCGCGCCCTGCAGCTGGTGATGCGGGCTGTCGAAATCGACCGACTCGTTCGCGAACAGCTTCTTGGTGATCTGCAGCGCCTCTTCGAAACGCCCCACGCGCTGTGCGGTCGGAAATCCGAACGTGCGGTGCTCGCCTTCCGAGTCACCTGATCCGACGCCGAGGATGAGGCGGCCGCCGCTGATGTCGTCGATGGTGACGGCCATCTTGGCCATCAAGCCGGCGTTGCGGTAACCGGTCGAATGAGCCCAGCTCCAGCCGCGGGATCGCAACCGCCAGCGCCGCGATGGTCGTGAAGCACTCCATGTAGCCCTCGAGCTCGACCTCCGGGTCGTCCGGGAAGTCCACGCCGGCGCGCCGCTTCAGCTCGGCGTTGTTGCTCGGCAGGAGCAGGTGGTCGCTGACGTACAGCGCGTCGAAGCCAACCTCGGCAGCGACGCCGGCGATGTCGAGCACCTCCGACCACCGCACGTCGTTGGTGGTCCAGGTGGGAAGGACCAGGCCCAGGCGCAGGCGGTCGGGAGAAACCGGTGGGCGCGCGCGGCCTGCAGGCAACTCCTGGCCCTTCCTCTAGCCCTTCTTCGCCGCGACCATCCACTCGGCCGCGGAGCCCGGAGCGCGCCACGGATCGAGCGAGGAGATGTCGAGGGTCGGGTCAGGACGGCCGGCGATCTTCCTGGCCAGCAGCTTGGCGACGGGCGGCGCGTGCATGACGCCGTGTCCGCCGAAGCCGGCCAACATCCATAAGCCGTCTTCCACCAACCCGACGTACGGATGGCCGTCACCGCCGAGGTCCACGTTGGCTACGACATGCTTGGCCACGCGGACGTCAGCGAGTGACGGAGCGCGCAACCGAGCCAGATCGGCGAACTGATCGAGCATCTGCGCGTGTCCGTAGCCGGGCGGGTTGTCTTCGAGCAGAATCGCGATCAGCAGCCCTCCGCTCTCGCGCTCAATCAGAAGTCCAGTGTCGAGGTCGATCGTGAGCGGCACGCGCTGGCCCTGGAGCGCAGGCTCCGTGATGGCCGCGTACAGAGGCACCGGGTGGATCGTCAAAGCCAGCCCAAATGCGCGGAGGAGGTCGCTCGACCAGTAGCCGGTGCACATCACCACGCGGCCTGCCTCGACCTGATCGGGGCCGGTGACGCGCCAGCCTGACCCGCTCCGCTCCAGAGACCTCACCGGCCAGTGTTCGCGAAAGCGCACGCCGCGAGCTCGGGCCGCCTTCACCAGCGCGACCACGCCTTCGGTTGGCGTCACCTTGCCGTCGTGCGGCGTGTAGGTAGCGCCGAGAAGACCGTCGGTGCCGATCCACGGCGTCAGCTCCTTGATCTGCTCCAGATCGAGCACATCCACGTCGGTCAGGCCCATCGATCGCTGCAGCTTTGCCGCCTCGGCCAGCTTGGCCACGATGTCTGCGTTGCCGCTCATGAAGAGGTAGCCGTTCTCGTGCCACGGAACCGGGGAGTCAAAGACGCGCTCGGCGGTGCGCCAGAACTCGAGGCCGCGGCGCGAGAGCTCGATCTCGAGCGGCGTGCTGAACTGCTGCCTCACGCCGCCGAACGATCCGCCGGTGGAGCCGCTGCCAAGCTCGTCGGCCTCGACGAGGAGGATGTCTGTCTCGCCCTCCTCGGTCAGGTAGTGCGCGACCGCGCACCCTGCGATGCCGCCGCCGACAATCAACGTCCCGACACGCTCGGTTGGCACTCGAGGCGAAGGCTAGCAGGGCCCTACGATGGGCACTCGTTGCGCAGGACCGTCACATCGCTCGGGCTCATCTGGCTCACGGCCTTCAACCTGCGCGTGCTCCTGTTCGCCATCCCGCCGACGCTGCCCCAGATCCGTTCGGACCTCGGCCTCAGCTACTTCGCAACCGGATCCATCACCTCGCTGGCGGTGCTGACTCTGGGCGTGGCTTCGATCCCGGGGGCCCTGCTCGCGACGCGGTACGGTGCCCGGCGCCTGGTCGCGCTGTGCGCCGCCGGCCTCGCCCTGTTTGGGGCCGCCATCACGCTGCCGCCCGGACCGTTCTGGGTCTTCGCCGGCAGCGCGCTCCTGACGCTATCGATCGCCATCGCGCAGCCCCCGCTCGCGGTGCTCATCCGCCGCTGGTTCCCGACCGCCATCACGCGCGCCAGCAACCTGTACGGCAACGGGTTGCTGATGGGGAATGTGTTGGGTTCATCGCTGTCGCCTTATATCTCACGGGCCATCGGGTGGCGAGCGATGTTCCTGGTCTGGGCGGCTGTCGCCGGCGCCGGCGCGTTGCTCTGGGTCCGATTCACTCCCCGCGATCGCACAGCCGCGCCCCCCGTGAAACTTGGCGCCGTCCTGCGCGACCGAAGGGTGTGGCAGGTGGCGGCCCTGTTCACCTTCCAGAACCTCGTCTACTACACGGTGGCAACGTGGACGCCCTTCTTGCTGCGCGGCCAGAGCGCAGGTGACATCGCCACCACTTTCTTGTTCCTCAACTTCTTTCCCATCCTCCCGATCTTCGCGCTGACGTTCGTCAGGTGGCAGTACGCGCTCTCGACGTGGTTCTACGTGGCCGCGGGCACGCTGGCTGCGGCCGGCTCGCTGGGGCTCCTGCTCGGCATGACAGACCTCGTCAGGCCGCTGGTGTTCATGGTGGGGTTGGGCACGGCGGCAGCTTTTGTCGCGTCCATCGCGCTGCCGCCCCTGATCGCCGCTGACGAAAGCGAAGCCTCCACCTACTCTGCGGTCATGTACACGGCCGGGTACTTGCTGGCGTTTGTCGGACCGCTCTCCGCCGGCCTGCTGGTCGACGCCACAGGCAGCATCCCACCCGCGTTCTGGCCGCCAGTGGCGGGAGCGGTTCTGATGGCGGTGGTCGGCGCGCTGGCGCCTCGAATGCTGGCCCGATCGCAAGTGGCTACGGCCACCTGAGCGGCCGCGGAATGAAGGCCATCGAGGCCGGCAACATCGAGGGTGAGGTCCTGCCGCCCGGCGTCCCCGGCTACGACGATGCGCGGCGCGTTTTCAACGGCATGATCGACCGGCAACCGGCGCTGATCGTCCGGTGCGCGAACGAGTCGGACGTGGCGCGATCGCTCGACCTTGCCCGGCGGCACTCTCTCCAGGTAGCCGTCCGCGGGGGCGGGCACAACGTGGCGGGCAACGCCGTGTGCGACGGCGGGCTGGTCATCGACCTGTCACGAATGCGCCGCGTGGAGCTCGAACCCATGCGCCGGCGAGCCCGCGTGCAGGGCGGAGCAACCTGGGGTGATCTCGACACGGCCACGCAGGCTCACGGCCTCGCCACGCCGGGCGGCGTCGTATCCAGCACTGGAGTCGCCGGCCTGACGCTCGGCGGTGGCATCGGCGTCCTGCGCGGGCTTTACGGCCTCACCTGCGACAACCTGGTCGGCGCCGAGCTGGTGACAGCCACCGGTGAGCGCGTGAGCACGTCTGCCGACGAGAACCCAGATCTGCTCTGGGGGTTGCGCGGAGGAGGCGGCAACTTCGGCGTGGTCACGACGTTCGAGTTCGCCTTGCACCCGCTCGGAAGCGTCGTGTCGGGTTTGCTCGACTTCGCCCATTCCCGCGATTTCTTGAAGTTCTATGACGAGTTCGCAGCCGGCGCGCCGGACGAGCTGGCCTTATCACCTGCCGGTGATCCGGTGGCCTCGGTGTTCGCCTGCTTCTGCGGCTCCGAGGCAGCCGCGGCTCCGGTCTTCGATCGACTGCGGTCGGGGTTTGCGCCGCTGCGCGACGGCCTGGCGACGCGTTCGTACGTGGAGTCTCAGCGCATGCTGGATGCGATCTCGCCGTGGGGCGTGCGGAACTTTTGGAAGACGAACGCGATGGGCCCGCTCACCTCACTGGCAATCGAAGCGTTCGACGAGGTGTTCATGTCGGCTAAGTCGCCGGCCAGCCAGGTCCAGCTCGAGCACCTGCATGGAGCTATGCACCGGACGCCGCCGGGCGCCAACGCGGCGAGCTTCGCGGGCGCCAAGTACAACCTGCTGGTGAACGCGAAGTGGACGGATCCGGCGCGGGACGAAGAGAATATTCGGTGGGCGCGCGATGGCTTCGCTCTGCTGCAGCCGCACCTCAGCAGCGGCGCCTACACCAACTACCTGGTGCAGGAGCCGCGCGAGCGTGTGCGCCAGGCTTACGGCGCCGAAACCTTCGACCGCCTGGTCGCTCTCAAGGATCGTTACGACCCGACCAACGTCTTCCGGCTCAACCAGAACATCCCGCCGTCAGGCGACTGACCACATCTCCCGTATCGCCGCTTCGCCGGCTCCAGGTGACGTCATGGTCACCGCCGGACCGTCGAGCTCGAACGTGATCCACCGGCAGCAGTCGCGCTCGATGTCGATCAGGCTGCGCAGCGCATCTGCGCTCCCAGGATGGACTTCGAGCCGCAGGCCCCCGGGAACCTCATCGCGCGAGATCAGAGACAGCTGGAAAAGCTTTTGCCACGCCTTCCCTGTCTCTTTCAGGTCCTCTGGCGTGAGCGTGCAGGAGATGACGTCCGACCTGGCGGGATAGGTTTCCATGTTGCCTGAAACGTGAGGAGTCGAAGCCATGTTCCGAAGACGCCTTGAAGGCGCGCACCTCTGGTGCCAAACGTGCGCATACGGCACGCTTGAACCGCACGTTTGGTACCAAACAGGCGGAATCCGCCTGGGTGGTGGGTTCGCTCAGAGGTGGTCGACCGGCTTCTTCCAGTCCTTGGTGTCGATCTTGCCGGCGCTGACAGGCTCGACCACGCGCGGCTTTTCCTTCGCGTACTTCGGAAGGACCTCGCCCGCCACCCAGTCCAGCTGGTCGATCTGGCTGTCGCCTGGCTGGTCGAGGATGAACTGGTTGACGCCCGCTTCGACGTACGGCTCGAGCACGCTGTAGAAGGCGTCCTTCGACCCCCACGGATCCAGGTCGGCCTTCGGCACCCAGTAATAGAGGGAGCGGTCGAGGGTGTCGGGGTCGCGTCCGATCTCCCGGCAGTAGTCGTCGAGCATCTGGTTGCGTTCGCGCATCTCCTCCGGCGTCCCGAAGGCGTTCCATGTGTCCGCGTACCGGGCGACGATCTTCAGCATCCGTGGCCCGAACGCCCCCAGCACGAGCGGCGGTCGCGGCTTCTGCACGCTCGCCGGACGCGATCGCGCCTCGCGCAGCTGGTAGTACTCGCCGTCGAACGAGCTCGTGTCCTCGCGCGTCATCAGGTCGACGACCTGAACCGCCTCCTTGAAACGGCCGACCAGCTCCTTCGTCTCGGGGAACGGGATGCCGAACATCGTGTGCTCTGGCTCGTACCAGCCGGCGCCCAGCCCGATCTCGAGGCGGCCGTTGGAGATGTGGTCGACAGTGACCGCCATCTTGGCCACGACCTGCGGGAAGCGAAACGTGTTGGACGTGACAAGGATGCCCACTCGGATCTTTTCTGTGCGCGCCGCGAGGCCGGCCAGCAGGGACCATGCCTCGAAGTAAGGGCCGGTCGGGCGGCTCGGCTGGATGAGGTGGTCGCAAAGCCATGCGCTTTCGAAGCCCAGGCTCTCGAAGAGCTGCCAGCGCTCGACGGTCTTGTCCCAGGTCATGTTCTGGTCGGTGCAGATGCCGAAGCGGAATCGCCGGGTCATTCGCCCACCTCCTTGAGCTCGAATAGTAGTGCCGACCCGTGGCCACTAGAATCCTGAACGGCATGGGCCGCACCACGCTCAAGATGCCGCAGCTCGGCGAATCGGTCACCGAGGGCACCGTCGACCGCTGGCTCAAGCAGGAGGGCGACATGGTGCGCCGCGACGAGCCGATCGTCGAGGTCGTCACCGACAAGGTGAACGCCGAGATCCCATCGCCGTTCGAGGGCAGGCTCGTGCGGATCGAGGTGCAGGCGGGCCAGACCGTCCCCATCGGCGCCGCGCTGGCGGAGCTGGAGGTCGAGGGCGCGACCCCGGCGCCTCCGCCGCCCAAGCCTGCGGAGCCGAGGGCCGAGCAGCCTCGCGCTGCTGCACCGCCTGCCCCCGCCGCCGATCACGCTCGGGTCAGTCCGGCAGTGCGCAAGCTGGTCCAGGACCACAACCTCGATCTGTCGCAGATCACAGGCAGCGGCCCCGGCGGTCGCGTATCGCGTGAAGACGTTCAAGCCTACCTGGCGAGCAAGCCGGCCCCGGCTCCTGTGGCGGCGCCCCGCGCCGGCGAGCGCGGCGATGAGCTCGTTCGCATCTCTGTCGTGCGCAGGCAGATCGCCGAGCACATGGTCCGTAGCGTCTCCACGTCGCCACACGCGTGGTCGCTGCGCGAGGTGGACGTCACGAAGCTGCAGGCGTACCGCGAGGCGAGCAAGGATGAGTTCAGCCAGCGCCATGGCTTCCCGCTCTCGTACGTGCCGTTCTTCGTTCAGATCGTCAGCGACGCGCTGCTGAAGAACCCGTACCTGAACTCGACGTGGACGGACGACGGCATAGTGCTGCACCACTTCGTGAACATGGGCATCGCGGTCGCGCTGCCCGACGCGCTGATCGTGCCGGTGATCAAGGACGCCGACCTGATGGGCTTCACGGACCTCGCCCACGCCATCAACGACATCGCCAACCGCGCGCGCAACAAGCAGCTGAAGCCTGAGGACGTGCGCGGCGGCACCTTCACGCTGAACAACACCGGCGCCCTGGGGTCGGTCGCAGGTCAGTCGATCATCAACCAGCCGCAGGCAGCCATCCTCAGCACCGAGTCGATCCGCAAGCGGCCGGTGGTTGTCAACGACGAGGTAGTGGTCCGGCCGATCATGAACCTCACGATGTCGTTCGACCACCGCATCATCGACGGCCTGGCGGCCTCTAGATTCATGAGCGACGTGTCGAAGGGCATCGAGGAGTGGAGCCCGGCCAGCCTCAAGCTCTGAGGCCGTTCTTCTCGATGTAGTCCGCGGTAGCGCGCAGGTACTGATCGATCGCGGCCGGCTCGGCCGCACGGCCCATGTGCCCGACGCGGAAGATCTTGCCGGACAGCTCGCCCAGGCCGCCGCCGATACGGATGTGGTGCTCGCGGAACAGGTAGGCCGAATAGCCGGCCAGGTTCATGTTCGGCAGGCCGTACGACGCGGTGGTCACCGGGGACGCGATGTCGACGGGCGACAGCATGCGGAAGCCCATCTCCTCGAGCCCGTCGCGCACACGATCGCGCGCGGCCGCCAGCCGCCGCCATCGGTTGTCGACGCCTTCTTTCAGCAGGCCGCTCAGGGCCACGTCGAACGCCTCGATCACGTTCGTCGGCATGGTGGTCGGGTGCGGATGCCATCCGCCCCACTTTTCGGCGAACTCTCGCCACGTCGCGAGGTTGAGGTACCAGCCTGCGGCTTTCGGGCGGCCATCGGCCAGGGCCTCGAGCGCGCGTGGACCGGCAGCCACCGGCGCGACGCCGATCGCCCCACCGATGCACTTGTTGGCGACCGTGACGCACAGGTCCACGCCCCAACCGTCCATGTCGAAGGGCACACCACCGACCGACGAGATGCCATCGACGATCGTCAGAGCGCCGTGCTCCCGCGCGACCGCGCAGATTCCCTGCACCTCGTTCAGCACGCCCACCGACGTCTCGTGATGCACGACGCAGACCGCACGCAAGTCCGGATGCTCCTCGAGCGCCTTTCGCACCTGCGCGGCGGTCACCGCATGAGCGAGCTCCGGCCGCACCCTGTGCACCTTGATTCCATTTGCCGTCGCAA
>VBFO01000103.1 GCA_005881025.1 Chloroflexota bacterium
TGGACCGAAGCCGTCACCGTCGCCGAAGTCATCGCCGAGCCCAAGCCCGAGCAAGTAAACCGTTCCGCGTGGCGGGGTTGGCCGGGCTCCCGCCCGGCCATGACTTTGTCATCCCTCACTCCCGTGCGTCGCGAGGAGCGACTACCTCAGTCAATCCAACCAAGGGGAAGGAGAGCAGGAGCGCGGAGCGCTCCGATGCGATCAATTGGTTCTTCCTGCTCGCGCCTGGCGCGCAGAGGAAACCCAGGGGGTTTCCTCTCATTACGAGATCGTCAACGCGCCCTTCATGCCACTGTCGGCATGGCCGGGCTGGTCGCACAGGGTTTTGTACTTGCCGGCGGCGATGCTCTCGACGGTGAATACCATCTGGTCGCCGGCCGAAACGAGCTCACTCCGAGCCACTACGCTGCCGTCGTCCTTGGTGATGACAAGGTCGTGAGCGACGCTGCCGGCGTTCACCAGGTAGAAGACCACCTTGCCGCTCGGAGCGCTGAGGTCGGTGGGGTCGAAGTGGTACTCGGTCATCGTGACCTTGATCGAGCCGGCCGGCTGGGCCACGCTGCTGCCACCACAGGCGGGCAGCATGAGAAGGACGAGGGCCACGAGTCCCGCAGCTGCGGCTTTCATCTGAACAGCGTCACCCCCAGGTAGAGGATTCCGAAAAGGAAGATCCAGACCACGTCGACGAAGTGCCAGTACAGGGTCACGGCGGCGACGCCCACGTGGTGCTGAGAGGAGAACTGCCCCCGGCTGGCGCGATACAGGATGAGGGCCAGCAGCACGAGACCACCAAGCACGTGGGCCCCGTGAAAGCCGGTCATGGTGAAGAACGCGCTGGCGAACGAGTTGGCGGTCAGGTTCATGCCGCGACCGAACGCGGCGATGAACTCATAGAGCTGTCCGGCTTCGAATCCAAGCCCCAGGACGATGGTCGCGATCTGGAGCGTGAAGAACCGGCGGCGGTTGTCGCGTGCGATCGCCTCGCTCGCGAAGTGGCACGTCACGCCGCTCGAGAGCAGGATGATCGTGTTGATGAACGGGATCGGCCACCAGCTGACGTAGAACTCGGGCGTGCTGGACGGAGGTGGGGGCGGCCACTGGAAGTGCGAGCCGTAGAGGTAGAAGTAGCTCGCAAAAAGGCTCCCGAAGAACATGACCTCGGAGGCCAGGAAGATGTACATCCCCATCATCCCCGGCTTGATCGCCGGGAATTCAGGCGTACCGCGGTTCATGGTGGCGACTGCCATCAGTGTCGCGGCTCCGAGGTCCGCAGCAAAATTCGCGGCATCGGCGGCCGGAGCCAAGGAAGGGGTGGCGCGGCTAGGAGCGCATCGGTAGATGCGTGACGACGCGGCGCCGGGCCCCCTGACGCGGGCTTAAGCGGCGCAGCCGCCCGGCCGCCTAGGCCGCGTAGATGCAAGGAACTTCGGAGCCGCGACACTTATCGCGACACTTAGTGGGGAGCCTCATGGCCCGCAGCGGCCGAATCGCTTGGAAAGATCTTCACGTCCTCGACGATGACCCAGCCCACCACGCCGACCAGGAAGATGACGCCGCCGATCACCGCGAGGCTGACGCGGACGACGGGCTCAAACGGAATCGCGGCCAGGGACAAGAAGAGGGCTCCGAAGCAGATCAGGAAAGGCCAGTTGCTGTTCGGAAAGATGTGTATGCCCAGCTGGTGCGCGCGGGCCTCGAAATCGATGGTGTTGTCCATCTCGACCGGCAGCTCGAGGTCGAACCTGGACGCGGCCATCCGGCCAGGGTTGGCAGCACGCCACGACTTGAAGGCGGCGGACGCCAGGACACTCGAGGGCCAGAGCTTGTAACCGCAGTTGCGGCAGTGGTCGACAAAGCGCGCGGTGCGAAGACCGCATCGGGGGCAGTCGACGGCCAGATCTGGGTTGGACACGTCGACATAGCGAGGCCCTCTGGCTTTAGCCACGTTCGGTTTTGGATTCTAGTGGACCCGGGAGGGTGGCCGGGTCGACCGATCGGTCGCCGATATACTTTGGGGCCGTGCGCTTGAGTCCGCGAAGTGTCGTGTGGACACTCGGCCTGTTGCTGGCCACGGTGCTGGTCAGCTCATGCGGGGTCGGCGGCCTTTCCCCCATCTTTCCGAACCCTGTCTCGCCGAACGGCCAGAACATCTACAACACCTACATCGGGATCTCGATCCCGGCGATCATCATCTTCATCGGCGTCGAGATCGCCCTGCTGTGGGTCGTGGTCAAGTACCGCCGCTCCACCCAGCCGGCGACCTACGTCCCGCCTCAGATCCATGGCAACACCCCGCTTGAGGTCGCGTGGACGATCGCGCCCCTGGTTGTGGTGCTGGCGATCGCTCTGTACAGCTTCGTGGAGCTCCAGAGGGACTTCCAGCCGGTGAGCGCTTCCAACTACACGGTCGTGGTCTCCGGCCACCAGTTCGGCTGGAACTACACGTACCCCGAAGGCTTCACCGTGCACCAGGAGGGCTCGCTTCAGACCGAGGTGACTCCGTTCGTGGTGCCCACCCACCGCCTGGTCAGGCTCGAGTTCCAGGGCACCGACGTGATCCACTCCTGGTGGGTGCCGGCGGTCTCCGGCAAGACGGACGCGGTGCCGGGCTACGACAACTTCTCGTGGCTGAAGATCGACGAGGTCGGCAAATGGCGCGGGGAATGCGCCGAGCTGTGCGGTGTGGGGCACTCGACCATGCAGATCATCGTCCAATCGATGGATGAGCCCCAGTACAACGCTTGGGTTCAGCAGCAGATGGCCGCCGCCAAGAGCTCGCCATGATCTTCAAGTTCTCGCATCGCCTGGGTAGGATGGGTTAGATGGCGGCGACCCAGGTTCTGCCCCGCCCCAAGGCCTACGACGACACCTTCTGGAAGCCGATCAGCCTGTGGCTGACGACCACCGATCACAAGCTGATCGGGATCATGTACATGGTCACCGGCATCCTCAGCTTCGTGATCGGCGGGATCTTCGCGCTGATCATCCGCCTCCAGCTCTCGCAGCCGAACCTGAAGGTCGTCGACCCGGAGACCTACAACCAGATGATCTCCGCCCACGGCGTGACGATGATCTTCTTCTTCGTCACCATCTTCCTGACCGGCATCGCGAACTACATGGTGCCGATCATGATCGGGGCGCGCGACATGGCCTTCCCGCGCGTCAACCTGCTTGGCTTCTGGCTGGTGCCGGTGTCGATCATCCTGTACTACAGCGGCTTCTTCTCCGGTGGGGCGCTGGATGCAGGCTGGACGGGCTACGCGCCACTGACCGAGAAGGCGTACCAGGCCAAGAGCCTGGGCGTCGACTTCTGGGCGATGAGCATCATCGTCTGGGCCATCAGCGGCATCATGGCCTCCACCAACTTCCTGACCACGATCGTTGCCCTGCGGGCGCCGGGCATGAAGCTGACCCGCCTGCCACTGTTCGTCTGGGCGCAGATCTCGACCTCGATCCTGCTCCTCGTCGTGGGCGCGCCGCTCGCGGCGGCGATGATCCTGGTCGAGTTCGACCGCCAGCTTGGTACGCAGTTCTTCACGACCCAGGGCCGGCCCGTCCTCTACCAGCATCTGTTCTGGTTCTTTGGGCACCCCGAGGTCTACATCATGATTTTGCCCGGCTTCGGCATGATCTCCGAGGTCATCCCCGTGTTCGCGCGCAAGCCGATCTTCGGCTACATGTCGATGGTGGCGGCTCTGTTTGGAATCGTCTTCCTGTCGATGACGGTGTGGGCGCACCACATGTTCACAGTCGGCATGAACACCTACGTCGAAGGCTTCTTCATGCTGATGACGATGCTGATCGCCGTGCCGACCGGCATCAAGTTCTTCAACTGGATAGCGACAGCATGGTGGGGCTCGATCGACTTCGAGATACCCATGAAGTTCGCCTTCGGCTTTCTTGCCACATTCCTGATCGGCGGCATCACCGGCGTCTACCTCGCCTCGGTGCCGGTCGACACGCAGCTTCACCAGTCGTACTACGTTGTGGCCCACCTCCACTACGTGCTGTTCGGAGGCAGCGTGTTCACGATCTTTGCCGGGATCTATTACTGGTTCCCCAAGATCACGGGACGCATGCTCAACAAGACCCTCGGCGAGTGGAACTTCTGGACCCTGTTCGTCGGCTTCAACGGGACGTTTCTGATCATGCACACGCTCGGCCTCGAGGGCATGCCCCGGCGTATCGCGACCTACAGCAACGAGGCGTGGGCGGCGACGAACTTGATCATCACCGTGTCGTCATTCCTGATCGCGTTCTCGGTGGCGATCTTCCTCATCAATGTCGTGCGGAGCTGGAACCACGGCGAGGTCGCGGGTGACGATCCGTGGCGAGCGAACACCCTCGAGTGGGCGACCGCCTCACCGCCTCCCCCCTACAACTTCGAGCGCGTGCCGCCCGTGCGCAGCTTCATGCCGCTGCGTGACCTGCGTGAGTCCGGCGAGCTCGAGGAAGAGCTCACACCCGAACCTGCCCCCGCCTGATGTTTCTCGCAGGCGAATGGGTCAGCGCGTGGTTGTGGATGAGCATCACGTTCCTGGTGGCCGCAGGCGGTGTGGTCGGCCTGGGCTGGTGGGTGCTGCGGGGCGACGCGCGCAATCGCGCTGCTGGCGGAGTGCTGGAGAGCCCGCCCGAACCTGAGCATTCAGAGGTGCAGCACTAGAAACGGGTACGCGTGGTGGCCCATGCGTAAATTGATCGCATTAGCCCGAACCTGATCGACCTCGTCATCGTCGGAGCCACCATCGTCGGCATCGCCAACGGGTTCAGCCGAGGCTTCTGGCTCTCGCTCGCGCAGTACGTCGGACTGCTCATCGGCGTCGTGCTGGGTGCGGCAGTCGCACCAGTGCTGCTCGACTACCTCGGCATCGGCAGTCCTGTCGCACGGCCGCTCGGTGCTGTGCTGGTGCTGATCATCGGAGGGAGCCTTGGCTCGAGCGTCGGTTTCGCCGCCGGACAGCCGATCAGGCAAAGGATCCTGAAAGAGCAGGTCCATACAGTCGCCGACTCGGCCGCCGGGGCGACGCTCTCAGCGATCGCAGTGCTCGTGATGTGCTGGTTCCTGGGCCTCAGCTTCTCGCGTGGTCCCAGCCCCGACCTGGCCTACCTCCTCCAGCGCTCGACTGTCCTTCACGCGCTCGATTCCGTCGCACCCCGGCCACCCGCGTTTCTGGCCCGCGTCGAAGGCATCCTGGCCGGGGTCTCGTTTCCGCCGGTCTTCTCCACGCTTGACCCGACCACGCTGCCGGGCGCGCTGCCGATCCCGGCCTCGGTCAACACGCCTGGCATCAACCACGCCGCCTCTGTCACCGTCAAAGTCGTCAGCTCCGGCTGCGGGGGACTCGTCACCGGCAGCGGATTCCCGATCGGCAGCCAGCTGATCATCACCAACGCCCACGTCGTGTCCGGCACGACGGATCACCGCATCCAGACGCCGGACGGCACCGTGCTTGGAGCCACTGTCGTGTACTTCGATCCCGAGGTCGACGTCGCGATCCTGCGCGTCCCTGGCTACGCCGGGCCGGCGCTGCAGCTTGCAGGCGGAGCGCGAGGGACCGAGGGGGCCGTGATCGGTTATCCCGGGGGCGGTCCCGAACGGGTGGAGCCTGCGGTCGTCGACGGCGCGATCAACGCCGACGGTCGCGACATCTACAACTCGAACCAGGTGACCAGACAGATCTTTGTGCTGCAGTCACATGTCCGGCCGGGCAACTCGGGTGGACCGCTGGTGGATCGGGAAGGCCGCGTGCTTGGGCTTGTGTTCGCGACCTCGGCCAGCCAGCCCGACCAGGCGTACGCGCTAACGGATGATCAGATCGCGGGTGACATTCAGAGGGGAAGCCAGAGCAGCGCCAACATCAACACCGCGCAGTACGCCTGCGCGGCGTGAGCAGTCGAGCCGCCTGTTTGGCGCCAAACGGGTGCTTCAGATTGACCCGTTAGACCTGTTTGGCACCAACGGTTTTAGTCCGCCCTCTCCTTCCCATCGGGGATCGCCTCTTCGATCAGCATCACCGGGATGCCGTCCACGACCGGGTAGCGAACCTTGCAGTTGGGGCAACGCAGGACGTCGGGCTCGCGGAACTCTATCCGCGTGTGGCACCTGGGGCATGCTAGGACCTCGAGCAGCTCTTGCGAAATCACTCGCAAATATTAAATCGCGGGTGAGGACTGCGGTCGCGCGCAGGCGCGGTAAGGATCGGCCTTACTGATTGCTCCCCCGCGGAACCCCCTCCTGGGATTACTCCTGGCAACGATCTAGAGTCGCGAAGAATGCTGTGGGACGGCCGGAGTCAATCCGGCCCACATGCGACGTGGGTACGAGGGCAGTCCACAACTAAGATGGCCTGCGTGATAGAGGACCTCATCGACCTGGTCGACTGGCGCCGTCGCGTCGGCGACCTGTACCGAATCGGCGGCCCGGACGCGATCACAGAGTTTCGCCGCCGCCGCGATGAGCTTTTCAAGTCGCATCCGCAATCACCCATCGAGCCGGACGAGCGGTCAACGTCCACGGGCCTCAGGTACTTCGGCCCGGATCCCAGGTATCGGGTCATGGCGAGGCTCGAGGACGGACCAGGTGATGAGATGGTCATCGAGACAGGCGGTGCCGACGGCGCCATCCACTACCGGCGCGCCGGACGGCTCGTATTCGACCTGCTCGGCCAGCAGTGCTCACTGACCGTGCTCAGCCTGCGCCAGTACGCAGGCGGGCTGTTCGTACCTTTCAAGGATGCAACCTCCGGCCATGAGACTTACGGCGGGGGCCGCTACCTGTTCGACACCGCCAAAGGCACCGACGGTCTGGTGCTTGCGGTCAAGAGCGGATCCACCGATGTTGTGGTCGACTTCAACTACGCCTACAACCCGTCATGCGTCTACAGCCCGCGCTGGGCGTGCCCGCTGGCTCCTCCCGAGAACACTTTGAAAGTGCCCGTCCGATCGGGCGAGCAGACCTACAAAGCGACCTAAGAAGCCACCCGCGATCCGCTCATCAGCTTGATGAGCTCACCGGCCCTTGCTATCGCCTCGAGCGTCGGCAAGGTCGGATTGTTGAACGTGAAGCCTCCAAACCCGGCGTCGACGTAGGTCTGGAGGATCTCGGCCGCCTGCGGCACGCTCACGGCCCGGATCATCGCCCGCCGCGCCTCGGGGATGCGCTCGAGCCAGACCTTCGCCTCGTGCTCGTTCTCGACCAGGATGATGCCCACGCCAAGCGTGAGCAGCACGCTCGATGGGTCACGCCCGACGGCCACGCAGTGCTCCTCGAACACCCTCTTCTTGCGCTTCAGGTCCTCGAGGTCACCGCCAAACCAGTGACCGATGTCTCCGTGCTTGGCCAGGATGCGGAGGGTCTTCTTCTCGCCCATACCGCCGATCAGGACCTTCGGGCCTCCCGCCTGGATCGGACGCGGTGAGTTGAGCGCTCGGTCGATCCTGTAATGCTTGCCGGAGAACGAGGGCCGCTCCTCTGTGAACATGAGCTTGGCGATCGTCACCGCCTCGTCCAGTCGCTCCATGCGCTCGGCGATGGGCGGAAACTCGATGCCATAGCCCATGTGCTCGGACTCGTTCCACGCCGCACCGATGCCGAGCATGGCCCGGCCCTTCGAGATGACGTCGAGAGTCGTCACCTGCTTGGCCAGCAATGCTGGGTTGCGGTAGGTGACCCCGGTGACCAGCGTCGACAACCTCACCTTGCTGGTATGGGCCGCAATCGCCCCCAGCGTCGTGTACGCCTCGAGCATCGGATCGGTCTCCGGACCCATGCCGCCGATCTGATAGAAGTGGTCCATCACCGTCACCAGGCCGAAGCCGGCAGCCTCAGCAGCGCGGGCGCTCTCGACCACGCGATCGAACAGGGCGGCGCCCGTGGCCCCTGGGAACGTGTAGTTCGGCATATGAAATCCGAATAGCAAGCCCACATCAACTACAAGCTGCCGGCCGCGACGGTCATTCCCGAGCGCCACTGAGATATAGATTGCTTCTATGGATGAGGCCCACAGCGGGCGGCTCAACTCGATTCAGCTCGTGCAGGTCGAGGGCTTTCTCGAGGTGGCCAGGCTCGGCAGCGTGAGCCGCGCCGCCGAAGCGCTCTTCATCACGCAGCCAACGCTGACCGCCCGCCTCCACAGTCTCGAACGAGAGCTGGGGGCCAAGCTCTTCCAGCGCACTCCTCGGGGAATGCGGCTCACCGAGGCCGGCCGCGCCTGGGTGCCCTTTGCCGAGCGCGCCCTCCGCGCTCTTGTCGACGGTCGCGACGCCCTCGAGCAGACGATGTCAGCGTCGGCTGGGCATCTGATGATCGCAAGCGCACCCGCTGTCAGCACTTACCTGCTGCCCAGCCTGCTCGAGAGGTTTGTCGCCGCTCATCCCCGGGTCGAGGTCTCGGTGCGCACAGGCCACTCGGAGGACATCGTCGCACTCGTCCTGCGCGATGAGGTCCAGGTCGGCCTCGGGCGGGTCATCCATCACCCCGACCTGGAGCTGCGGCCATTCCACAAAGAGGAGCTCGTGCTGGTCTGCGCCCCGGACCACCCCTTTGCCAGGCGGCGCCACGTGACCATGGGCGACGTGACTGGAGAGAAGCTCATCATGTTCGACCGCACGTCGAGCTACTACGACATCACCCACGCTGCTTTCCTGTCGGCGCGCGTTCGCCTGCGCCGTTTCATGGAGCTCGACTCCATCGAGGCTGCCAAGAAGATGGTTGAGCGGAGCCTCGGCGTCGCGCTGCTGCCACGCACCGCGGTCGCGCGCGAGGTCGAGGCTGGAACACTGCGACGGGTGACCTTGCGCGGCGCGCCCCCGATGCACAACTCCATCGCGGCCTTCAGGCGGCGTGACGCGGGCAAGCCGGAAGGTGTGGAGGCGGCTTTCCTGGCCCTGCTGGGAGGCAAGGATGTCGCTTAGTCGATATAGATGGCACCTATCGCAATAATCAAATCAATTGATTTGACTGATGCCGGCCCTCGACCGTAGTGTCGGCGGCATGGACGCACAGGACACCCAGGAGGTCCAGGCCTCGGGCGAGCCGTCTGCTCACGAGTGCGAGTGCCCGGAACCCTGCAACTGCGATCACGACAACGAGTAGAACCCTGACGCCTCGGCGTTAGCAATCTGAGTTCGGAGGGCTCTTTGATGGAACTTGTCCAGTCGCCCCTCCTGCCGGGGGGGTTCAAGGTCCCGGCGTCACGTAACGAGGATCCCAGCCAGCGGCTGCGGAAGCTGCTCGCCACGAAGCCCTACGTGTTCGGCCCCGGTGTTTACGACCCGTTCGGAGCCGAGCTCGTGATGTACCACGGCTTCGACGCCGTCTACTTCAGCGGCTATTCCTTTGCCATCGGTCACCTCGGCACCACCGACATGGACCTTTACTCGTCAGTCGAGATCGCCGACGGCGCGCGGCGGACCGTGAGCGCCCTGCGCAAGTTCCAGCTGACGATGGCGATGGGAGACCCCGACAAGGACGTCGCGCCCATCCACCTCGAGATTCCGCCGGTGGTGGTGGACATGGACGCGGGGTATGGAAACCTGTTCAACGTCCAGCGCACCACCGACCTTTACGTCAGGGCCGGCATCGCCGCCGCGCATCTCGAGGACCAGGTCATGCCGAAACGCTGCGGCCATATCGCCGGCAAGGCTCTCATCTCGGCCGACGAGTTCGTCGGCAAGCTGAAGATGATGCGGGCGACCGCCGACGACCTGGGTCATCCCGACTTCGTCATCATCGCCCGCACCGACGGCGTGTCGGCGACGGAGGCTCCGGAGACCAAGCGCGGCCTTCAGCTCGCCATCGACCGTGGCCTGCGGTACATGGACAGCGGAATCCCCGACTTGCTGTGGTGCGAGTTCCCGACCGCCGACCGCGGACCGACAGAGCAATTCTGTGCTGAGATCCGCAAGCGCTTTCCGAAGGCGCGCTTCGCCTTCAACTACTCGTCTTCGTTCAAGTGGCACAACGAGAAGGATCCGATCACCTGGGACGACCTCGGAGAGCTCGGTGTCGGATTCATCTTCATCACGCTGGCCCTTCAGCACGCCGCGGGCCACGGCATGTCGGTCCTGCTCAACGACTTGAAGCAGAAAAAGGAAGAGGGTTACATGGCCCTGCAGCGGAAGGAATGGGCCGACGGCGCGGACGTTCCGACACGCAGCCACCATCTCTTCACAGGTGTCCCGTACCACCAACACGTCGGGAACGAGTACGGCGCCTCGCGCCTGAACGGGCAGCTTGGCAAAGACCTGGAGGTATCCAAGGTCGTATAGCCGCCGCCCGTAGACTTTTCGGGCGCGACCGATGCTGCTCTTTCCGTTCCGATACCTGTGGTGGCTCATCTCGAGCCTGCGCGCGCGGATCGGAAAGCCGCCCGACTACGTGACTTTCCTGATCGAAGAAGAGCTACCCGCCCTCCCTGATCCGCCCGGACCGTTGTGGCAGCGCTTCCTCTCACACAATCGCCTGAGCCTGCGTGAGCTCGGCAGCCGCTTTGATGCCATCGGCAAAGACCCGCGCATCAAGGGGGTGGTCCTGCACCTGAGGCCGGTGGCGATGCCGATGGCGACTCTGCAGGACCTCCGCGAGCTGATCGGCAACCTGCGCAAGCGCGGCAAGCGCGTGATCGCGTGGGCGCCGTTCTATCCGACCGGCATGTACTACGTCGCCTGTGCCTGCGATGAGATCTGCCTCGCCGGCGCCGGTGTCGTGCAGCCGCTAGGCCTCGCGACCACCGGCATATTTCTCGCCCAGGGCCTCGCGCGAGTCGGCATCCAGGCCGACTTCATCCAGGTCTCGCCGTATAAGGCGGCGGCCGACGTGCTGACGAAATCCAAGATGTCCGATGAGCTGCGTGAGCAGCTGCGGTGGCTGCTCGACTCGCAGCAGGCCGAGCTCGTGGCAGGCATCGCCGAAGGACGGCGCCTCGACCACCAGGCTGCACAGAGGCTCGTTGACAGCTCGCCGTACAGCGACGATGCCGCGCTCAAATCCGGCGTTGTCGATGCGGTGCTTTCCGAGGAGCACCTGCCGGCCCACCTCGGACGCGACGTGCGGATCGACGATTGGGACCACGCCAGGCGCAAGCTGCCCGGAAAGGCTCCATCGCTCGGGCGCGGCGCCTACGTCGCAATCATCCGCATCGAAGGCACGATCATCGACGGCCGCTCAGGGAGACCGCCGGTTCCACTGCCTCTCCCGGTTCCGGTCGTCGGGGATGCGCGCGCGGGCGACCTCACGATCGTGCAGGTCGCGCGACAGGTCGCGCGCGACCGCCGAGCCGCAGCTGCTGTGCTGTACGTCAACTCCCGCGGCGGATCCGCGACCGCATCGGAGGCGATGCGCGCAGCGCTCGAGCTGGTCGGATCGCGCAAGCCGCTCGTGGTGGCGATGGGACCTGTCGCCGGCTCGGGCGGTTATCTGGTCGCGGCGCCGGGGCGCTGGATAGTGGCTCGGCCGGGCACGCTGACCGGCTCGATCGGCGTGCTCACCGGGAAGCTCGTGACCAGCGGCCTGTGGTCGAAGCTGATGGTCAACCGCGAGACAATCGCTTCTGGTAGGCACGCGACTCTCGAGAGCGACGAGCGCCCATACAGCGCGGAAGAGCGCCAGATCGTCCAGTCGCTGATCGACCGTTCGTACTCATGGTTCCTCGATGTGGTTTCCACGGCACGAAAGCTGGACCGGCCGGAGCTCGAGCCGGTCGCCGCGGGCAGAGTGTGGACCGGCCGCCAGGCCATGGAGCGGAAGCTGGTCGACGAGATGGGCGGCCTGGAAGCGGCCATCGCCAAGGCTCGCGGCCTGGCCGGCCTGCCAGAGGCCGCACCGGCTCGCGAAGTGCATCCGCCGAAGAGGTCGGTCGCCCCGCGCACGCTTCCGACCGCGGCTGCTCTGGCGGGCTATCTCGCCGGCGGCGTCTCGCTGTTCAACCGCACGCCGGCGCTGATGGTGATGGAGCTGCTGGTCGAGGACCCGTCTTAGTCGAGAGCTGGGAACTGCCCCGGCCGGCGCTCGCGCATGAGCTCGTACACCCGCGCGACGATGGTCTCGCGGTTGGGCTTCGTGAAGTAATCGCCATCGGGTCCGTAGGCCGGGCGGTTCGGTGACGCGGCCAGCGTGCGCGGTGCCGAGTCGAGCGACCACCACGCGTTCTGAACCTCCAGGACCTGCTGCATCATGAACGCCGAAGCGCCTCCCGGCATGTCCTCGTCCAGGAACAGCGCGGCGTGCGTCTTCTCGAGCGAGCGGGCGATCAGGTGGTCGACGTCGAACGGGTTCAGCGTCTGCACATCGACGACCTCGGCTGAGATCCCGAGCTCCTCGAGGTCGCGCGCCGCATCAAGGGCGATGGCGCAGCAAGCTCCGTACGTGACGACCGTGACGTCGGTGCCCTCGCGCAGCACCTCCGGCACACCCAGCGGAACCGTGAACTCACCGATGTTGTCCGGAACCCGCTCCTTCAGTCGATAACCGTTAAGGACCTCGACCACGACCGCCGGGTTGTCGCCGCGGAGCAAGGTGTTGTACATGCCCGCAGCCTGCGTCATGTTGCGTGGCACCGCCACGTAGATCCCGCGCAGCGCGTGGAGCACCACGGCCATCGGTGAGCCCGAGTGCCAGATGCCGACCAGCCGGTGTCCCTTCGTCCTGATGATGACCGGAGCTTTCTGGCCGCCGACGGTCCGCCAGTGAATGGTGGCCAGGTCGTCGGACGCGTTCTCCAGCGCATACATGAGGTAGTCGAGGTACTGGATGTCGCAGATGGGCTTGAGGCCCCGCATGGCGCAGCCGGTTGCCTGTCCGAGGATGGTCGCCTCGCGGATGCCAGTGTCGGTGAGGCGCAGCTCTCCGTACTTGGCCTGCAGGCCTTCGAAGACCAGGTTGACGTCTCCCAGCCTTCCGACGTCCTCGCCCACTACGAAGATGCGTGGATCGCGCGCGAAGTTGGCGTCGAAGTTGCGGAGCAGCACCATCCGCCCGTCGAGGGTCGGCGAGGTGTCCGAGTAGGCGGCGGGAGTGGCCGGAACCTTCAGGGGCGACTCCGGTGAATTGCTGTAGACGTGCGAGTTATAGCGCTCGCTGTTCTCGCGGCCATAGGCTTCGACGAAGCCCAGCAGCTCAGAGCGGGCGGCCGAGTCGCTGCCGCGCATCGAGGCCAGGGCGCGGCGGGCGCCGGCCATCACCATCGATCGGGTGACCTTCGTGCTTTCCGCCAGGCCGGCCGCAATCGCCTCCGCCTCGTGACCTCCGGCCCGCCGCAGGATGGCGACGAGGCGGTCGCGGTCCTCGCGGATCGGGTGCTGGTAGGCCTCCCAGGCCAGGTCGCGCGCCGCCTCGACCGCTTCTTTGTCAGCAGCCTCCCAGCCTTCGACTTGCGAGGGGCCGGCGATGCCCTGCTCGATGATCCATTCCCTCATGCGGGTGATGCAGTCGAACTCCTTCTCGAAGCGAAGGCGGTCTTTGGACTTGTATCGCTCGTGGCTGCCACTTGTCGAGTGCCCTTGCGGCTGGGTCAGCTCGACGATATGGAAGATCGCAGGCTTGTGTCCGCTTCGCACTTTTTCGACACCGCGCAGATAGCCCTCCACGAGCGCCGTGTAGTCCCAGCCACGCAGCACGTGGATGTCGACGCCAGGCCGGTCGTCGGGGATGAAACCGCGCAGCACCTCGGAGATCGAGGACTTGGTCGTCTCGGCGCTGATCGGCACGGAGATTCCGTATCCGTCGTCCCACACAGAGAGTGCCATCGGAACCTGCAGCACGCCCGCGGCGTTCACCGCCTCCCAGAACTGCCCTTCGCTGGTGGACGCGTCCCCTATGGTCCCGAACGCCACCTCGTTGCCGCGCTTTGAGAAGCCGTCCTGTACGTCCTCGAGCTGCGGGTTGTCGCGATAGAGCTTGGACGCGTAGGCAAGTCCGAGCAGTCGCGGCATCCACCCGGCAACGTTCGACACGTCCGAGCTCGAGTTGGCCATGTCCACCGAGCGCCGGAACTGTCCCGACTCATCCAGGAAGCGAGTCGAAAAGTGGTTGCCCATCTGCCTGCCGCCTGACGCGGGTTCGGCGTCGAGGTTCGGGTCGCCATACAGCTGGGCGAAGAACTCACGGACGCTCGACATACGCGTCGCCCACATGAACGTCTGGTCCCGGTAGTAGCCCGCCCTCCAGTCGCCAGGGCGGAACGCTCTGGCCATGGCGAGGTTCGCAACCTCCTTGCCATCGCCGAAGATGCCAAAGGTGGCGTTGCCCCGCAGCACCTCCGCGCGGCCGATCACGCTGGCGCGCCGGCTGCTGTACGCGAGTCGGTAGTCGGCGATGACGGCTTCTGCGGTAAGCGGGAGCTTGGAGTTCGGAAGCGTCTTCGCCAGGCGATCTCCCTCCGCTGTCAATTTCAAGCTCGGGGTGGTTGGTCCCGGCTTCCCAACACTACCAGCCGGCCGCGCCTCTGAGGCCAGTGCCTCGCTGACCGATACCGGCTAAGCCAGGGAGGCGCTCTCCGCCGACTCCGTCTCTTCGCTCTGCAGCAGCCCGGGCCGGCTGGCGGCGAAGGCCTTCTTCATGTGCAAGTACGCCTGCTCCATGTCGCCGCGCCGCTCCAGGATCTCGGCGTACGCGCCGTGGCAGCGAAGCAGCCGCTCCTCCATGCCAAGCCCGTTCAGCTCGCTGAGGGCAAGGTTGAACTCTCGATCAGTCGCTTTGGCGTCGGCTCGGCGATCCGCGATCTGACCCAGCCACATGTGGGCCTCGGCGACATTCGCCCGCTCGTGGAGCCGCTCGGCGAGCTCGAGCGCTTCGTGTGCGAGCTCATCGGCGTGACCAATCTGACCTACCTGAAGGCTCAGCTCGCAAAGGCTGAGCAGCACATTGCTGCGACCGGCCTGCAGGTCGGTCTCCTCAAAAAGGCCCAACGAGCGGTCGAGATGCTCCCGGGCCTGGCTGTGGTCGCCCTTGGCCAGCATGATCAGGCCGAGGTGGTTCTCGGCGCGCGCCAGCGCCAGTCGGTCGTGCAGGACCTCGAGCAGAGCGATCGCCCGGTTGGCAAACCTGGCCGCCGCCTCGACCTGTCCAGTTTCGCGGTAGGCGTCGCTGAGACCGTCGTACATGAGTGCAAGCCTTCTCAGGTCGAACAGCGTGCCGGCGACGTCGATAGCCTGCTGGTAGACCGCGATCGCCTGGTCCCACTCTTTGCTCGCCAGGTGGACGGCGGCGAGGATCGACAGCAGCCGCGCCTCGGTGGTTTGTGGAGCCGGCTTCAGATTGCGGCAGATCGCCAGCGCGCGATCCACCATCTCCCGTGCACCCGGCCGGTGAGTCCGGTATGCGAGCGAAGCCTCTGAGCCCAGGCACTCGGCAAGCATCAGCTGGTCGTCGACTGCCTCGAAGTGAGCATGCGCCTCGCGGAGAAGGCGCGTGGCCGGCTCGACCTGCCCGAGATTGAGCTGTGCGTGCGCGAGGTGGAATCGGATCCGGCCCAGCCGGTGAGCCGACGACCCGAGATCCAGCAGCCTTTGACCCAGGGCGACGGCTTCATCGTTCCGGCCCGCGGCCACCAACTGCTCGAGCTCGATCAGCCCGGCAAGCGTCTCGTCGGTGGCGCCGCCTGGATCGGCAAGAAAGTACTCGATCGGCCTCCCGGTACGTCGGGCGATGTGCTCGAGCGTCGGCAGCGACGGCCGCGTACGGCCAGTCTCGATGAGGTAGATGGCCGGGGCCGTGACCTGCCCCTTGCCGAGCTGCGCCAGGCTCAGTCCTGCTTCCGCGCGCGCCTGTTTGACTGCGCCCTGCCTGAGGGTGACGCCCGGCAGCCTGCGGCGTCCTGTTGCGCGTGGTGCACTCGGCGGGGTGGGTGCACCCTTCGTCACCGAGCCAGCTTAGCTCAAAGCGATTGACACCGCCAGAGCCTCCTCAGGCGCGTTTGAAACGAACGTTACAGGCCGGTGGTCAGCCGAAAATCAGGTGCCTGAGCGCGTCGGCGACGTGGGCGTCGGCATCGCTGGACTGGCCCTGATGCGAGGCACTTTCGGCGCCGCCGACGATCGCACGCAGGTCGTCGTCAGTGACCTCCGGCTTGGTGTCGGCGATCCGCAGGAATCGATCCCACGCAGCGTCCTCAGACCTCTGATTTGTCTTCAGGCCCAGGCGGGCCAAGCGGTGCCGGAACGCCCCGCGGCCCGACCGCGCCGTCAGCACGATGCGTGACTCCGCAAGGCCGACGTCTTCGGGCCGCATGATCTCGTAGCTCGCGCGATCCTTGAGGACGCCCTCCTGCTGCATCGCGCCGCCGTGCGCGAAGGCGTTGGCGCCCACCACCGCCTTGTTGGGCTGCACCGGAGTTCCTGTCAACTCGGCGACCAGGCGCGAGGTGCGGGTGATCTCGGTGGTGTCGACGGAGGTGTCGAGGCCGAGACGCGCTTTGCGCACCTTGAGCAGCATCACGATCTCCTCCAAAGAGGTGTTGCCCGCCCGCTCGCCGATGCCGTTGACTGTGCATTCGACCCGGCGCGCGCCTGCCTCGAGGCCTGCCTGCGCATTGGCTGTGGCCAGCCCGAGGTCGTTGTGGCAGTGCACCGAGAAAAGCACGTGTCCGGCCCCACGCGCCTGTGTCATGACATGGCGCACGAGCTCACCGAACTCCGCCGGCACGCAGTAGCCGGCAGTGTCAGGCAGGTTCACCACGGTGGCGCCGGCCTCGATCATGGCCTCGACGGATTCGACCAGGTAATCGATGCTCGCTCGGCCGGCATCTTCGGCTGAGTACTGCACGCGATCGCAGAGCGAGCGGGCGTAAGCGATCGCCTCGGTGCCTTTGCGCAGCACCTCGGCCCTGGTCATGCCGAGCTTGCGCTCGATGTGCAGGTCCGAAACCGGGAGCACGACATGGATCTGGGGCGTCTCCGCGTCCTTGATCGCGGACCAGACGGTGTCGATCTCGTCTCGGGCTGCCTTCGCGAGGGCGGTCACGGTGACCTCGCGGATCTCGCGCGCGATCCTCTTTGCGGCTTCCTGCTCGCTTGCCGACTGACTTGGGTAGCCGGTCTCGATCACATCGACGCCAAGCCGCTGCAGCTGCCGGGCCAGCCTCAGCTTCGAGGTCGCGTTCAGGTGAAAGCCAGGCGACTGCTCACCGTCGCGGAGGGTCGTGTCGAAGATATAGACGCGACCCGCGCCAGCGCGGTGGTTGCCGTTTTGAGTTCCGCTGCCGTTGCCTTCCATCTGAGGTACTCCTTGGAAACAAGAAAGCCCCCGCCTCTCGGTCGGGGGCTTTGCGATCTCTTCGGCTTGGTCTAGGTCGCGCGCGCCCCCGTCCGGGAAATGGAGATGAGGCCGATGAGGCCTCCAAGAAGTACGAGGGAGCGCACGGCTGAGCGCATTTGGTGGCGGAAGCTTACCAGCCCGATGGCCCGGGTGGCTTGTGGACAGGCCACAAAGCCTCCCCGTTT
>VBFO01000147.1 GCA_005881025.1 Chloroflexota bacterium
GACGTCGACCGGCTCCTCGCGGAAGCGTTGTGCGCCGTGAACCGCCTCGATGTTCGCGGCCGCGATCTCGAGCGCGCCTCGCAATCCGGGGTCCAGATTGTCCAGCGCCGCGCGCACGGCCTCGGTGGTGACGCCGGTTTGCTGGAGGCGCACGCCATCGAAGCTCTCGGTCAAATCGAGCAGTGCTGCGTCGCCGCGCTTCTTGACGTCGAGCAGCAACGCCTGCGCCTGTCTGCGCACCTCCTCGGGCACCGGCGTGCGGGTGACGAGCGATCGGTAGGCGGCGGTGCCCGCTGCGGGCAGCGCGTCGACCGCGATCATGGGATGAGCTTCTCGATCGGCATCACGAGGATCGACGTCGCCCCTGCTTCCTTCAGCGGGCCGAGCAGCGCCCAGACCGCGTCCGCGTCGACCACGGCGTGGACCGCGATCATCGCCGGGTCGGCCAGGGGCATCACGGTCGGCGACCCCATGCCGGGGATCACGTTCTTGATGAGTGGTAGCGCATCCGCGGGGGCGTTCATCATTACGTACTTCTTGCGCCGGGCGGCGATCACACTGGCGAGCATCGTCTCGAGCTGACGCCGGCGCTCGGATTTTTCCGGGCTCAGCCGGGGATGGCTGATCAGCTGTGCTTCCGATTCGAGGATCGTCTCGATGGAACGCAGGCCGTTGACCGCGAGCGTGCTGCCGGTCGAGACCAGGTCGACGATCGCATCGGCCACGCCGAGCAGCGGCGTGATCTCGACCGCGCCACTGATCTCGATCAGCTCGACGGCGACATTCCGTTCCTTGAAGAACCGAGCAGTGGTGCGGGGATGCGAGGTGGCCACCGGACGGCCTGCCAGGTCGCGCAGCTGCTGGAACGGTTGCTTATCGGGAACGGCCACCCGCAACTGGCAGTGACCAAAGCCGAGCGCCATGCTCTGGCTGACCGGGCTGCCCCGCTCCTCGACCAGGTTGGAACCCGTGATGCCCAGATCGACGACGCCGTCCCCGGTGTACTCCGGGATGTCCTCGGCTCGAACGAAGAGCAGGTCGAGAGGGTAGTTGTCGCAGGGCGCAAAGAGGCGCCGATCGTCCGCCTCGAACTGGTAGCCGGCCTCGCGCAGCAGCGCGATCGCCGGTTCGGCAAGCCGACCTTTGTTGGGGATCGCGAGGCGCAGCCGGCCGTCGATGAGCCCGGAACGGCCGTTCACTTTGAGCGCGCCTTGCGCCGGTCGAGCAGCAGCCGGTAGCCACCGGTTCCGAAGCGCCGCCAGGAATTGATGCGCGTGATGGTCGCGGTGCTGGCGCCGGTACGCTCGGCGATGTCCGCGTAGTGGACTCCCTGGTCGAGAAGCTTGGCCACCTCCCAGCGGTGCGAGAGGGTGTGGAGCTCCGGGATCGTGCACAGGTCCCGAAAGAACCGCTCGGTCTCCTCGAGCGACTTCAACCCGGCGATCGTCCGGAAAAGATCCGTGGTTGCCGGGGTAGTCCAGCTCTGCGGGGGGCGGCCCGATTTCGCTCGAGGTGGCGAGGTCCGGGGCCGGCGCTTTAACATGTTAATATGCTAACACGATGACAGAACGGCCGGCGCCGGGCGTGCCAGTCTGGTGCTGATCATCCCGGCGATCGACCTGCTCGGCGGGAACGCGGTACGGCTGGAGCAGGGCGATTTCGCCCGCGTGACCGATTTCGGTTCCGACCCGATCGCGCTCGCGCTGGGGTTCGCTGAAGCCGGTGCTCCCTGGTTGCATGTGGTCGATCTCGACGGCGCCCGCCTCGGTCACTGGTCCCACCTGGACCTGATCGGCGACATCGCGGCCGCGGCCGGGGTGCCGGTGCAGGCGGGAGGCGGCGCTCGCGACCTGGGGCAGGTGGAGGCCGCCCTGGAGCGGGGCGTCGCCCGCGTGATCGTCGGCACCGCGGCGACCGAATCGCCTGCGGTCGCGGCGTCATGGGCCGCCCGCTTCGGTCCGCGCCTGGTCTTCAGCCTGGACACCCGCGGTCGACGCGTGCTGACCCGGGGGTGGCGCCGCGAGTCGTCCCAGGACCCCGCCGCCCTGGCCGAGACGCTCAGGGATGCCGGGGCGCAGCGCTTCATCCATACCGACACCGCCCGCGATGGCACACTCGGCGGGCCCGACCTCTCCAGCCTCTCGCTCCTCCTTCCCGTTGGAGTTCCGGTGCTCGTCGCCGGTGGAGTCGCGACCTACGCCGATCTCGAGGCGATCCGGGATTCGGGCGCCGAGGGCGCGATCGTCGGCCGGGCGTTGCTCGAGGGAAAGATCGAACTCGGCGCTGCGCTCAGGTTATAGGCCGGGCTAGGGCCGCAACGGCGCTCCTGGGAAGGGCACGCCCATCACCGACAGCTTGGAGTTGGTTCCGCCGTCCGTCAGCGAAAGGTTCGTCATGTAAACGGCGCGCTCGTGAAAGACGAGGCTGGCGGGAAAGTCCAGATCATGCTGACCGACGCCGTCGTAGCGCGCGATCAGCCGGCCCTCGGGCGATAACACTTGAAGCTCGCCAGGCAGGCCGGGCGCCGGATGCTGCGCCGAATTTGCGGTCACGTAGAGGTTCCCCCGGACATCGAACATGATGCCGTCGGCGCCGTGCAGGGCTTCGGTCGTTCCCTGGGTGGCGTCGATCGTCTCACCGGAGGCAAACAGCTCCAGACTCCCCGCCGTGCCGTCCTTGAGCACCGGGATCCGATAGATCTTCGCGTCGGCGGTGGTGGCCACGTAGAGGAATTCCTGGTTGCGGTCAAAGGCGACCCCGTTGGCGCCGAAAGGCGGACCCGTACCGGGCTGCGGGGTCAGCCGCGGATCCTGCTTCCAGACGCTGGTCGTCCCGTCGGGCGCGACTTTGAAGATGACGCCCTGAAAGGAATCAGAGATATAGATGTTGCGGTGCCGATCCTGGGTCAGGCCGTTGGGCGCCTGAAACCCGGACGCGACCACCTGGACCGCGTGGCTGCCGGGGTCGACGAGCAGCAAGCGGCCATTGCCGGGTGCGCCGTTGGCGAAGTCGAGCACGTAGAGACCCTGGCCTGCTTCAAATAGCTCACCGAGCAGCGACGCGACCCCAGCCGGACCGGCCGGCACCGGGATGACGTCGACCAGGTCGCCGCGACGATTGACCACGCAGATGTTGGCGACCGGCTGGAACGCGAAGGAGGCGGCGTAGACATTGCCGGTTGGGTCGACGGCGATCCCCTCCGGGTTATGGCAGCTCGCCGCCAGCGGCGGCCCGAAGTTCTGGACGACCCCAACGTCGGTTGGCGAGGCCGCCGACGCTGGGACGGCAAGCCCAATGGCGATCGTAGCAGCGGCCAGCAATGTCAGTCGGCGCATGGTCCATCCCTCCAGGATTGATTGCAGCGGTCCGAACCCCTCGATGTCATTTTCTCCAGCCCCTCGTACGCCGTCAACGTCGTTCTCGGACTCCAGCCTAGACACTCGCCGATTCGGGTGCTATACCTTCCTTGGCAGGCGGATCGGCTAGTCAGACGGAGGTGCGTATGAGGCGCAGGGTTGCGGTCACCATCAACGGCACCAAGCACGAGCACGAGGTCGAGCCTCGATTGCTGCTGGTGCACTACATCCGGGATGTGGCGGGTCTCACCGGGACCCACGTGGGTTGCGATACCAGCAATTGCGGGGCGTGCACCGTTGAGCTCGACGGCCACAGCGTGAAGTCCTGCACGATGTTCGCGGTGCAGGCGGACGGGACCCAGATCACGACCATCGAGGGCCTCGCCCAGGGAACGACGCTACATCCGCTGCAGCAGGCCTTCTGGGACGAGCATGGCCTTCAGTGCGGGTTCTGCACGCCCGGCATGATCATGGCTGCCAAGCAACTGCTCGAGCGCAACCCCAACCCGACGGATCAAGAGATCCGCTTGGGGCTCGAGGGCAACCTCTGCCGCTGCACCGGCTACCACAACATCGTTAAGTCGATCCAGGCGGCGGCCAAGGTGATGGCGCCTGGTGCCGAACGCAAAGCGCCGGCGCCGGTTTCCTAGAGAAGAGGGAGGAATTTCACAATGGCGATATCCCAAATGGTCGGCGCCTCCATCAAGCGGCGCGAAGACCCGCGGCTGGTCACCGGGACCGGCAGCTACGTCGACGACCTTCCACAGACGGCTCTCGTCCACATGCACGTCGTCCGCTCGAGCGAGGCCCACGCGCGCATCCTCGGCATCGAGACGGGCCGGGCGAAAGAGGCCGACGGGGTCGTCGCGATCCTGACCGGCAAAGACCTCAAGCCGGAGTTCGGCGCACCGTTGCCGGTGACGGTCTGCTTCGTCCCCGATAAGAAATATCCGAACCACTATCCGATGGCGATCGACAAAGTTCACTACGTGGGCGAGCCGGTCGCGATCGTTCTGGCTTCGAGCCGCGCCGCGGCTGAGGACGCCGGTGAACGGATCGAGGTCAAGTATCAGTCCCTGCCGGCGGTGGTCGACATCGAAAAGGCCATCGAGGCGGGTGCCCCGGTCCTCCACGAGGAGCTCGGCAGCAACCTCTCGTATGACGTGAAATTCGCCGCCGGTGACATCGAGGCCGCCTTCAAGGAGGCCGAGATCACCATCAAGCAGCGCCTGATCCAGCAACGCTTGATCCCGATCGCGATCGAGCCGCGCGGCGTGCTGGCGGATTACAAGACATTTTCCAACAAGCTCACGGTGTGGTCCTCGACCCAGATTCCCCATTTCGTCAAGGTCTGGCTGGCCGTCATCCTGGGCATCTCGGAGAGCAACGTCCGGGTGGTGGCCCCGGAGGTCGGCGGCGGCTTCGGGTCCAAGATCCGCGTCTACCCGGAGGAGATCCTCACCGCCCTCGCCTCGCGGCGGTTGGGCCGGCCGGTCAAGTGGATCGAAGACCGCAACGAAAACGTCAAGGCGACCCACCACGGACGGGACCAGATCTGGGATGTCGAGATTGCAGCCAAGAAGGATGGGACGGTCCTCGGCATCCGGCCGACCCAATGGCTCAACCTCGGCGGCTACTGCAGTCAGTTCGGCACCTTCCAGGTGTTGGGCATGCTGGTCGCGCAGGGCGCCTACAAGATGAAGGCGTTCGACGGCCGGTCGGTTGGCGTCTTCACGAACACCACACCGACCGACGCCTATCGCGGGGCCGGCCGGCCGGAGGCGACCTACCTGATCGAACGCGTCATGGACCTGGTCGCCCGGGAGACCGGGATCGACCCGGTCGAGATCCGGCGAAAGAACTTCGTTCGCGCGGAGGACCAGCCCTTCACGACACTGCTGGGGCTGACCTACGACTCCGGCGACTACACCATCACGCTGGACAAAGCGCTGGAGATGGTCGACTACGCGGCGCTGCGGCGCGAACAGGCGGAGAAGCGCAAACAGGGCACCTACATCGGCATTGGACTGTGCACCTATATCGAGATTTGCGGGCTCGGGCCGGCAGCGGCCACGCAAGCCGCGACCGGCGTCTCGCTCTGGGGCATGTCGGTAGTCAATCTCCATTTCACCGGCAAGGCGACCGTGATCATCGGCAGCTCGCCGCACGGTCAGGGCCACGAGACGACCTACGCGCAGGTGGCCTCCGACGTGCTGGGCATCCCGGTCGAGGATATCGACGTGCAGCACGGCGACACGGCGATCGGGCCGATGGGGATGGACACCTACGGCAGCCGGAGCACGGCGCTGGACGGCAACGCGGTCCACATCAGCGCCATGAAGGTGCAGGAGAAGGCGCGCAAGATCGCCGCCCACCTGCTGGAGGCGGCCGAGGGCGACGTCGTCTACGAGAACGGCAAGGCTTTTGTGAAGGGCACGCCGTCAAAAGCGGTCACCATCCAGGAAATCGCCATGGCGGCATTCCAGACCAACCGTCTGCCGAAAGGCATGGAGGGCGGCCTGGAAGCGACGACCTTCTTCGATCCCAGCAACTTCGTCTGGCCGTTCGGAGCGCACATCTGCGTCGTGGAAGTCGACGGAGAAACCGGCGCGACGAAAATCCTTCGCTATGTCGCGGTCGATGACTGTGGAACGCGCATCAACCCCATGGTGGTCGACGGCCAGCTGCATGGCGGGATCGCGCAGGGCATCGGCCAGGCGCTCTTTGAAGAAGGCGTCTACGACGAAGCCGGACAGCTACGGACCGGCAGCCTGGTCGACTATCTGATC
>VBFO01000140.1 GCA_005881025.1 Chloroflexota bacterium
CGCATGCCCGCGGACATCTCGAGGGGCAGCTGGCGGAAGGGATGCATCTCGCCCGCCTGCGGGCGCTGGTCGCCGCCGACCACCATCCCGACGCGGTGGCCCAGCACGTCTTTCTGGAGATCGCCCTGGACGACTACATCGAGTTCGTGGCCGAGAACGGGCTGGCCGCCATGCGCGCGCTGCACGGCAAGCGCGGGTTCGCGACGGTGGAGCGCGGGCTCGCGTCGGGCCAGCCCCTGGCCAGGGCTGAGGGCATGGAGACGCTGCTAAACTTCGGCCCGGCCTGGCTGGCCGCGCCTCTGGCCCGGCTTCTCGACCGCGATTCGTTCGACGCCGCGACGTCGCGCGGGCTGTCGAGAAAGGACCTGGAGGCGCTGGTCAACCATCCCGACAAATGGGTCCTCGAGGGAGCGCGTGCCGTCCTGGCGGGACCTGGCGAAGGCATGAAGGAACTCATCGCGCTCAAGCGGGTACCGCTCTTCAGCGAGCTGACGCTGGAGCAGCTGTCGAGCATCGACCGGCTGATGGTCACGCGCCACTACGTGAAGGGCGAGACCGTTTTCCGGCAGGGCGACGTGGGGTCGGAGCTGTTCGTGGTGCTGGACGGCGAGATCCGCATCCACCTCGACAGCAACGGGCGAGAGGTCACGCTCGCGCGCCAGGGGCCGAACACGGTGCTGGGGGAGATGGCGGTGTTCGATGAGCAGCCGCGCTCGGCCAGCGCGGAGGCGACGCAGGAGACGGAGGTGCGGGTGCTGCGGCGGGACCGGCTGCTGGCGATCGTGCACGAGCATCCTGAGGTGATGGTGGAGTTCGTGAAGAACCTCAGCCAGCGCCTGCGCGAGATGGACGCGCTCCTGCAAGCCCGGGCGCAGAAGGAACAGGAGCAGGAGTCAAACCCCGTTTCCTGATCCCGTACTTTTTGCGCAAGACGTGCGCTTCCGCCCGTAGGATTGCGTCCTTTTTGCGCAAAAGAAGCGGAATGCCCTGCTACGGCTCGTCGGGACGGATCTCGATCTTCTTCTTCGCCGCTTCCAGCCGCTCGGTGCAGATCTTCAGGTAGACCCTCGCCTCGTCGACCGCCTTGAGCGCGTCCTCCAGGGAGAGCTCGCCGTCCTCCAGCACCTTCAGCTTCTCGTCCAGCTTCTCCAGCGCCTGCTCGTACGTGAGCTCCTGGCTCATGGCTCGACCTCCTCGACCTGCGCCCCCAAACGCCCCGATCCCAGCCGGATGCGCACGTTGCGACCGCGAGCCGTGTCGGCAGCGGACCTCACCACCGCCCCCGACGCCGCGTCCTGCGTGATGCTGTAGCCCCGGGACAGCACCGAGTCAGGGCTCAGGGCGACCAGCCGCGAGCGCCGGTGCTCCAGCCCCCGCACCGCAGCACCAAATCGTGCCGCCAGGGCACGGTCCAGCCGGTCCGAAGCCCGCCGGGACGCGAACAGGTTCCGGCTGCGCGCCAGCCGTGCGGCCGCGGCGGCGTCGACCCTCCGGCCCCGCTCAAGCAATGCCTCCAGCCGTCGCGCCACCTGCTGGACCGGGCTCAACCGAGCGAGATCCGCCCGCGCCCGCACCAGCCGCTCGGACCTGGACCGAACCAGGTTCGGCATCACCTGCATCAGCCGCTCACGCCGCGCCTGCAGGCGCTCGACCTCCCGGGCAAGCCGCCGATCCCGCTCTCGCGACAGCCGGCGCTCACGCTCGGCAAGCCGCAGCATCAGGTCCGCCTTCTTCGGCACCACGCGGGCCCCGGCCTCGGTGGGCGTGCGGCACTCGGCGTCGGCGACCATGTCGGCAACTGTCCGGTCGGAGGTGTGACCCAGAGCCGTCACCACCGGCAGCCGCGAGGCCAGGATGGCTCTGGCGGTGACCTCGGTGTTGAAGGCGAACATCTCCTCGAAGCTGCCGCCCCCACGCGCGATCACGACCACGTCGGCCAGGCCCTCGACGTTGCACCGGCGCAGCGCCCGCGCCACTGAAGCCGGCGCCGCAGCACCCTGCACCTGCACCGGATAGACGACTATCGACATGTTCGGGAACCGCTCCCAGATCGTCTCCTGCAGGTCGTGGATGACGGCGCCGGTGGGCGACGTAAGCAAAGCCACGGCGCGCGGCAAGAACGGCAGACGGCGCTTGCGCGAATCCAGAAAGGCGCCTTCCAGATCCAGGCGGCGCTTCAGCTCCTCCAGCCGGGCCCGCAGCTTGCCCACGTCGTCGAACTCGATCTGGTCGACGATGAAGCTCAGCCGCCCGGTCTTGCCGAAGAAGTCGATCCGGCCGCGGAACACGAACACCTGCCCGTCCTCCGGCAGCGTCGTCACCTTCCGCGCGTCGTCCGCGAACAGCACCGCGTCGAGCCGGCTGAGCCCGTCCTGGATGGTGAAGTTGAAGTGGCCCGCGGCTCCACGCTTGATGCCCGTGACCTCGCCCTTCAGCAGCACGGCGGTCAGCGGCCGCAGCTCGCGCCGGATCTCGTTGGCGAGCTCGGTGACCGTGAATGGGCGGGGCGCCTCCTCGGGACGAATCATCGGAGGACTAGCTTAGGTCTGCTTCAGGCGCAGGGTCCGGCAGGGAGGACGATGGCGCCCGATTCTGGCGGCGGCCCCACTGCGTAAGTGGTCGGTGCGGCATCGAGCGGGTAAAGCCGAACCCCACCTGACATTCCAAGCCATGCGCCTCGCGAGTCAGAGGCGAGCACCGGCGGCGACCCGAATCCGCCCGTCACGACCACCGGAGGGTCATCGGGGAGGTCTGAAACCTGGGTCGGCGAATCGACCCGGTAAACGTGATTGAAGCTCGCGACGTACAGGCGGTGGCGAATGTCGACTCCCTGGATGTTCAGCCCCGTATCGGCGGGACCATCGAACCACTCTGTGATGTCGTGGGTCACCAGGTCCAGCCTGAGTACTGTGTAGTGCCGGCTGCTGCTTTCGCCTCGCATCTCAAATCCCCACGCGGCCCCGTCGGCGATCACCGCCCAGGCCCACGGAAACGCGTGCCTGTGGTTGCCCTTGATCAGCTCGGGGGTGCCCCCGGCCGGGTTGAGCCGGTAAAGGTTCTCAGGGACGTCGCCCTTGTTCGCGACAGGGCGGACCAGGTAGATCCAGCCGGCTTCGAAGGCGATGGGAATGAACTGATCGGCTCCGCGCTGAAGCACGCGCTCGGCGCCGGTCGCGAGGGTGAGCAGGTGCACCTCGTAGGTGTCGGGGGGCCCGGTGTAGGTGGGGTAGACCATCCGGTCGCCGCCCGGCGACAGCACCGTGCCGCTGATCCCGACCCACGTTCCCGTCTTCGCCAAGTACGTGGCCCCGCGGTAGTAAGAGCTGAGGAGGGTTGCCGTCAGCTGCGGTGGCTGAGGGATGGTGCCGGCGTCGGTGACGGTCCCGCCCGGCACGTTGACGAAGGCCCCGTGCACACCAAGCCCGGTCGCCTCACCCCACCACACCGGCAGCCTGCACGAGGCAGCTGCCGTCGACGGTGACGGGGATGCGATCGGCGGTTGGGTCGGAAGATCACACGACGCCACCAGCAGGACGAGCGCGATCGACCGGGCCACCCACATGCCCTCTCAACGGACTGACGGTGCGAACCGATACGAGGCGATGCACAACTTTTGCTCGGGCGGACCCACATCGTTGTGGTGGTTGCAATCGACCACCGGGCGCACCTCTATCGACGAGCGCGAAAGAAATAGGCTCGCTTAGACCGGCCGCGAGAAGTGGTGGGCCGAGATGCGCATGCCCTTGTTGAAGTAAACGCGATGCGCGTCGGTGCGGTCGGGACCCACGCCCGAGTCGAGGTGAAACTCACCGCAGCCGAGCCGCCGGGCCTCCTCGATCATCCAGTCAAGGAGCAGGCCGGCATGCCCACGACCGCGGTAGATGATCCGCGTCGACAGGTCGTCGCAATAAAGCGCGTGGCCCCAAGCCAGGTAGTCGAGTACCCGGAAGCCGGCCACCGCCGCCGCGTCCTCCCCCTCGTCGAACGACGCGATCAGCCGGTAGCCCTGCATCCGCTGCACCTCGTTGACCACGCGCACGAAATCGGCCAGGGAGCCGATGTGCGGACGCAGCTCGAGCATGGCGACGTAAGCAAGGTGGGTTTCCCCGGCCGAAAGCTCTCGGATCACGCCGGAAGCTTAGACGCGGCCAGCTGTATTACAGCGGGTCATGCCATGTGATCCAATTTGGAGTGCAGTGAAAGGCGAACCGACAACGGGCGGGAAATCAAGCCGACGCCTTGATGGCATCGTGGGAGCGATCAGGTCTGACGGCGGCCGCGCAGACAATGCGGGTCGGCGTTTGACCGCGCTGCTGAAGCGGCGTAGGAAACCAAGTTCGAAAAGCACTGACCATCCGGCTGCGCGGCCGTAGCGCTTTCGAGGTGGTGGCGGGCGGATAGTCTCCAACCCAGCCAAACGAATTTGTGCGCGTCTACACGTTATTCCGCGCGGATAACCTGTTTTTGCGCACAGGTGCGGGTTTAGCTCCCGCCCGTCTAGCCTCCGATCTGGGACATGTTCTTTGCCGGCTTGATGAAGCCCGGCTGGTTGATGAGGTGACCCTCTTCCTTGTGCCACACCGCGTCCTCGATCACGGCGCCGAGGTGATCGTCGGACGCGCCCGAGCGCAGCAGGTCGCGCAGCGGCGTCTCCTGCAGCGAGAACAGGCAAGTGCGCAGCCCGCCCTCGGCGGTGAGGCGGACCCGGTTGCACGTGGTGCAGAACGCCTGGCTGACCGACGAGATGAACCCGACCCCGCCCTCAACGCCGTCCGCGAACTTGAAGCGCGTCGCGGGCCCCGGAAGCGGGAACAGGTCCTCGATCTGCTCCTGGATGCGGCGGCTGGGCACCACCTGCTCGTTGGTCCAGATGTTGTCGCCGTCCAGCGGCATGAACTCGATGAAGCGGACCTCGTATCCCTTGTCGCGCGCGAGGCGCGCGAAGTCGACGACCTCGTCGTCGTTCTTGCCCTTCATGACGACCATGTTCAGCTTGATCGGCCAAAGCCCCGCCTCGCGCGAAGCCTCGATGCCGTCCATCGTCCGCGTGAACATGTCGCTGCGGGCGATCTCATGGAAGCGGTCAGCGTGCAGAGTGTCCAGAGAGATGTTGATGCGCTTCAAGCCGGCAGCCGCGAGCTTCGCGGCCTTCTCGCGCAGCAGCACGCCGTTGGTGGTCATGGTGATGTCGAGCGTGGGGTCGATGTCGTTGATCATCCCGACCAGCTCCTCGACCTTCACCCGCACCAGCGGCTCGCCGCCGGTGATGCGGATCGTCCGCACCCCGTAGCGCGAGACGAAGATGCGGGCCAGGCGGGTGATCTCCTCGAAGCGCAGCAGGTCCTCGCGGGCCAGCCACTTCAGGCCCTCCGCCGGCATGCAGTAGATGCAGCGGAAGTTGCAGCGATCGGTGATCGAGATGCGAAGGTC
>VBFO01000148.1 GCA_005881025.1 Chloroflexota bacterium
ACTCGGATCCGGACCGGGTCGCCATAGCCGCTCGCAGCCGGGGTTGTCGACCAGTTGGGGATCGACACCGCTACCACGCGGCCAGGGCGAAGCCGGAGGCCGGCGACTGCGTCGTAGATCTCCACCAGCGATTCTCCGTATTCCTCCACCGAACGCCCCTGGACCAGGTCGTTGACCCCGATGAGCACGCTGACCAGGTCGGGCTTGAGGTCGCTGATGTAGCCGAGCTCGCGTGCGATCAGGTCGATGGTCGTGAAGCCGTTCACTGCTGGGTTGACCAGCTCCACGCGGCGCGAGGTGGCCGCCTCGACACGCGCCGCGAGCAGGGACGGGAAGTTGCGCGACTCGTGGGTCGCACCCGTGCCGATCGTGTAGGAATCGCCTAAGGCCAGGTAGTGGATCGCTCTATCTGTCGATATCGGCGAGTGCGCTCCAGACGTCGATCTTCGTGCGCACGCGGCGGATCACCTCGTCCGTGAACTCGGTCGTGGACACGTGGCCGCTGAGGTCAGCCGTGCGGATTCCGTCCGAGACGGCCTCGAGGGCCGACTCATAGACAGCGCGCGAAGCCACATGCGCGGGCTCTCCTTGCATGTAGCCGAGCAGCGAGGCGACCGCAAGGATCATGGCCATGGGGTTGGCCACGTTCTTGCCCTCCAGCGCGGGTGCCGTGCCGTGAGGCGCCTCGGTCATCGCGACCGCGACCTTGCCGTCTTCCGCAAAGGCGAGCAGCGTGGACTCCGCGCCGGCGATGGTGCCGAACATCTGCATCACCAGGTCGGAGAGGGTGTCGCCGTCGCGGTTGAGGGCCGGGATGACGAGCGGCTCGCCCATGGTCGTGAGCAGCAGGGCGTAGGTGGCGTCGATGAGCTGGGGCTCGTAGCGGATGTCCTCGTGGCGCTTGGCGGCCGCGTCGAGCTCTTCCTTGAACATCCCCTCGTACACGGGACTGACCGTGAACTTGGGGCCGCCGAACACCTTGGCGTCGAACCGCCGGGCATGCATGAAGGCGTACTCGGCCACGATCCTGCAGGTCTGGCGGTTGATCCGTTCGGTGCGGAAGGCCCATTCCTCGAGGTCATGACCCTCCCGCCACTCGCGCGCCCCGTAGGCGTCGTCGACCGCCATCCGGATCACTGAGATCGGCGCGTGGACGCCGGCCAGTGGCCGGACCCCTGGTATCCGCCGGCCGGTGCGCACGATCACCCGGCCGTCGATCGCCTTCCTCAGGATGGCGTTGGGGCTGCCCACGTCGGCCGCGCCCTCTGGCGTGACGGTGGCCGCCTTGATCCCGAAGCCACACTCCCGGAGGGCGGCGGCCGCCTCGTGCACGACCTCGTTGCGGGTCTCGCGGCGGTTGGCCAGAGACAGGTCGAAGTCGCGCTGGGCGACCTCGAGGCCGATGACATCCTTCGCCAGCAGCCGCCGGGCGTCCAGCAGCAGCTCCTCACCGGTCTGGTCGCCGTGGAGGACCGCCACGGTAGGGGTCATGGGAGGATCATATGGTTTGAGTTCTTCGGGGCTGTGGGAGAGTCCTGCTACTATTGACAAGGCCTAGGGAACCTAGGCTTTTTTCTTTTCTCAGCCAAAGAGTCAAACATGGAAGACATCATCACTCTCGCCTGTGGCGTCTGCAAAAGGCGCAACTACACCACCGTCAAGAACAAGAAGAACGATCCCGACCGGATCGAGTTCAGCAAGTACTGCCGGTGGTGCCACAAGCACACCCCTCATAAGGAGACCAAGTAGGCAGTGGCAGTCACAACGAAGAACCGCGCCGGTGGCGGCGACGCGACGGTTTCGTCCGGCACGAGCATCGGGCGGTTCTTGCGCGAGGTTTTCGATGAGCTGCGCAAGGTCGTATGGCCGACCTGGGGCGAGCTGTACCGCTACACCCTGGTTGTCATCTTCACGGTGATCGTGCTTGGCCTCTTCATCGGAGGAGTGGACTACGGCATCTCGGAGTTCCTCAAGCGCGCGCTGTACGTGGCGAAGTGATGGCAGTAGAGAAAAGCGCAGCAGACAGGTCTGCAGCCGAAGCCGAGGCGCAGTGGTACGTCGTCCACGCGTACTCCGGCCATGAGGAGAAGGTCAAGAAGAACCTCGAGAAGAGGATCGAGTCGATGGACATGCAGGACAAGATCCTGCAGGTGCTCGTCCCCATGGAGGACGAGATCGAGATCAAGGACGGCAAACGCCGCCACGTTCAGAAGCGAATCTTCCCGGGCTACATCCTGGTCCGGATGGTGATGTCGAACGAGTCCTGGTTCGTGGTCCGCAACACGCCAGGGGTGACCAGCTTCGTCGGCTCAGCGAACAGCCCGGTGCCGCTTCAAGAAAAAGAGGTCAGGGCGATCCAGAAGCAGATGAAGCAGGAGGCTCCGAAGATCAGGGTCGAGTTCCAGGTCGGCGAGTCCGTGCGCGTGGTCGACGGACCCTTCACGGACTTCCACGGCAAGGTCGACGAGATCAACCCCGAGAAGGGCAAGCTGAAGGTGCTGGTCAACATGTTCGGCCGTGAAACTCCGGTGGAGCTGGACCTGCTGCAGGTGGAAAAGGTCCACTAGCTCATATGAGCAAGAAGAAGATCAGGACGGTGTTGAAGCTCGAGCTGCAGGCCGGCCGGGCCACGCCCGCGCCTCCCGTGGGCACCGCGCTGGGACCGCACGGCATCAACATCATGGAGTTCACCAAGGCCTACAACGAGCGCACACAGGCCCAGGTCGGAGACGTCGTCCCGGCCGAGATCACGATCTTCGAGGACCGCAGCTTCACCTTCATCCTCAAGACGCCGCCGACCGTCAACCTCCTCAAGCGGGCCGCAGGTGTGGAGAAGGGCTCCGCCAAGCCGAACCGCGAGAAGGTTGGCCGGGTGACCAGGCAACAGCTGCGCAGCATCGTCGATACGAAGCAGAAGGACCTCAACTCGTTCGAGTTCGAGTCGGCTTTGAAGATGATCGAGGGCACTGCGCGCTCGATGGGCCTCGAGGTGGTCGAGTAATGCCGAAGAAGCGAGGCAAGAAGTACATCGAGGCGGCCAAGAAGGTTGAGGCCGCGCTCAGCTCGAACGGTGACGCCGGGCTGGCGCCCGACGCCGCGTGCAAGATCGTGAAGGAGACGTCGACATCCAAGTTCGACGCCACCATCGAGGCTCACATCAGGCTGGGGGTCGACCCACGCCACGCGGAGCAGATGGTGCGCGGCTCGGTCGTGCTGCCCAACGGCACTGGCAAGAAGGTGCGGGTCGCCGTCTTCGCCTCTGGCGAGAAGGTTCGCGAGGCGCAGGAGGCCGGGGCCGACTTCGCGGGCGGAGAGGACCTGGTCAAGAAGGTGTCCGAGGGCTGGACCGACTTCGATGCTGCTGTCGCGACTCCCGACATCATGTCCAAGGTCGGTCCGCTCGGAAAGATTCTCGGACCGCGCGGCCTGATGCCTAACCCCAAGTCGGGGACTGTCACCTTCGACGTGGCGCGCGCGGTGCGCGAGGTCAAGGGCGGCAAGGTCGAGTTCCGGACCGACAAGTTCGGGATCATCCACGCACCCATCGGCAAGGTTTCTTTCGACGACAGCCAGCTGCACCAGAACCTGACGGCTCTTGTCGACGCCCTGATCCGCAACAAACCGTCGAGCTCCAAGGGCCAGTACCTGCGCACGTTCTACCTGACCGCCACCCAGGGCCCGTCGGTGCCGGTGGACGTCAAGGAAGCGGCGAAGCTCCAGGTCGCCGGCTAGCGAGACAATTCCGCCAGTTTTGCGCCAAACGTGCGCATGCCGGCCTCGCGATACGCACGGCTTGACCAAACAGGCGGAATCAGTCAGGTCGGTATAATTCGCGGCCTGCCCTAGACCGTAGGTGGCGCGCAGCGCGCCTTAATTTCCTACCGAGGCAATCTAGAAAGTGAAGGACGCGTGGATCCTTCCTGCCTTGGCTGTGGTCGATGGCAGGGAGGATTTTTTATTGCCGAAAGCGAGGAAGGAACAGAAGGCCGAGCAGGTCGAGCTGATCGCCGAGAAGCTCAAGCGCGCCAAGGTCGCGGTTCTCACCGACTATCGCGGCCTGACAGTGAGTCAGCTCCAGGAGCTGCGCGCCAAGCTGCGCGGTGGGGACGTGGAGTACCGCGTGATCAAGAACACGCTAGCGCGCCGCGCTGCTGAGGCGGCCGGGGTGCCGGCGCTGCAGTCGGAGCTGAAAGGCCCCGTGGCGATCGCGTTCGGCTATGACGACCTGGGCCTGCCCGCCAAGCTGATCAACGAGTTCGTGCGCGCGACGCGCCTCAAGCTCGAGGTGGTCGGCGGGCTCGTCGAAGGTCGGGTGTTCTCGCCGGAGCAGGTCAAGCAGCTGGCCGACCTGCCGTCGCGAGAGTCGCTCATCGCCCAGCTCCTG
>VBFO01000045.1 GCA_005881025.1 Chloroflexota bacterium
CTGGTCAAGGTCTCTCGCCGTCCGGACGGGCCAGAGGTCCGCCCCGGCGCCGACCAGGCCGCAAGCTCCGACCGGTAGGCGAGCGCCGTGGCCGTAAGGCGGGACTACTACGAGGTGCTCGGCGTCGGCCGGCAGGCCTCGGCCGATGAGCTCAAGCGTGCGTTCCGCAAGATCGCGATGGACTCGCACCCGGACCGCAACCCCGATGACCCGGCGGCAGCCGCCCGCTTCAAAGAGGCAAGCGAGGCCTATGCGGTGCTGTCGGACCCTGGCCGCAGGCGCAGCTACGACATGTTCGGCCACGCGGCGGCAGACATGGGCGGCGGGCCGGCCGTCGATTTCACCGACATGCCCTTCGCTGATCTGTTCGAGACGTTTTTCGGCGGCGGGGCCGGTGGACGCTCGAGGCGCCCGTCCAATCGCGGCGACGATCTCCGGTACGACCTGACGCTCACGTTCGAGGAGGCTTTCAAGGGACTCGACAAACAGATCGACGTCCCCCGCCTTGTCACCTGCGAGCGCTGCACAGGAACGGGCGCCGAGCCCGGCACCGGGGTGGACACGTGCCGGTCGTGCGGCGGGGCCGGCCAGATCCGCCGGGCCCAGCAATCCATATTCGGATCGGTCGTGACCGCCAGCACGTGCCCGACCTGCCAGGGCGCCGGCCGCGTGCTCAGAAGCCCCTGCGCAGAGTGCCGCGGTCAGGGCCGTGTCGAGCGGACCCGGCGGCTGATGGTCCGCATCCCTGCCGGGGTCGACAACGGGTCGCAGATCCGCCTTTCAGGCGAAGGCGAGGCGGGCGTCCGTGGGGGCCAGCCGGGCGACCTGTACGTGGTGATGCGGGTGAAACCGCACCCTCAGCTCGACAGGCGCGACCAGGACGTGATCTACAAGCTCCTCGTCAACATCGTCCAGGCCGCCGTGGGCGACCAGATCGAGGTGCCGACCCTGGACGGCCCTGTCGAGATCGCCATCCCGCCCGGTACCCAGTACGGCCAGACGTTCCGCCTGGCCGGCCGGGGCATGCCTGACGTCCGCGGAGGCCGGCGGGGGGACCAGTACGTGCTTGTCCAGATCGTGGTGCCCAAAGACCTGAACCTGGACCAGAAGGCGCTGCTGCGGAAGGTTGGCGGGCTCACCGGCAAGCCTGAGAAGATCAGCAAGGGTTTCTTCGAGAAGCTGAGGGATGCCATCAGCCTGGACTAGAAGTCGAAATTCTGGGCATAACCGGGGCCCGGATTTGGTAGTTACTTAGTTGGGTATGAATTTGACGCATGGCAAGGGGAGCGACTAATGGCTCGAACGATTGATCTGGAGCTGACCCGCGCAGAGGTCGAGGTGCGCGAGCTGGAGGCACGCCTCCGGGTGGTGCCCATGAACGACAACCAGCTTTCGGAGGCCCTGCGGACCGCCCTGGCCGCCAAGAAGGACCGGCTCGAGAAGCTGCGCGCGATACACGCGGCGGGAACGAAGCCGCGGCCGCAGCGGCCGGCAGCCGTCAACCCTGACGGCGATGGGAGCGAGCTCAGCAGGAAGATCCCCGTCCACGGCGGCCACCGCACGCCGCTGAAGCGCACGATCCCTCAGCGCACAAGCGCTCCGACGACCACGGGGAAGTCAAAGACCCGCAAGTAACAAGCGGCCTACTTCAAGGCCCCGCCGTTATCGTGGTCGCGATGTTTTCAAGGGGCACACGTCAGCCGCGCGGGCTCGCCCTCGTGAACTCGCTCGCGCTGGTGACGATAGTGAGCGCCGTGGCCCTGCGGCTGGCGGAGGCCGGAATGCCCCCGGTCGTGGTGCGCGCGGAGGCTGTCGTTCTGGCCGCCGGCATCGTCTATGGGGCGATCGCGGTGTGGATTCGTTCGACGGCGCTCGCCTCCAGCACGCCGGTCCAGCTCCTGCTGATGTCCACCAACGTGATCCTGGCCGTGGCCGCGCTGGGGGTGGCCGGGCCGTGGCTCGGCAGCGACCTGCCGCCGCTGGCGGTGGGCATCTTCGCAGCCATGCTCCTCTACTTCGACATGGGCCACAACGCCCGCCACTTCCGGTACGTGCTGGCGGTGGCGGCGGTCGGGCTCGCGGTCCTGTGGGCCGACGCGGTCGTCAACCTCGGTGTCGCGGTCACCACTGTCGCCACGTGGACCCTGGTGCTCCTCGGCCTCATGCTCCTTGCCTACGTGACGCATCACGTGATCGACCGCAGCCTGGTCAGGCAGGCCGGTCGCCAGGATTCGCTGCTGTCCGCCCTCAGCGACATCGGCGAAGGGCTGGTGATCACCGAGGAAGGTAGGTTCGTCACCGGGAACGAGGCCTACATCAACTTGACGGGCTACACAGCTGACGAGCTGCTGGCCCTGCCATCACTCATCGATCTGGCGCCGGCCGAGGAGCGCAAGATCCTGGCCGAGCAGCTGGCGACCCGCCTCGGCGGTGGGGAGGTGCCGGTGCACTACGAGTCCGCGCTCATCACCAAGGAAGGCAAGCGCCGCCAGGTCGAGACGTCGATCCGGCCGCTGACCGCCGAAGGGCCGCGCCGGTTGCTTGCGGTCGTGCGGGATGTGACCGACAGGCACCGCTCGGAGGCGGCAGAGCGAGAGAGTGAGACCCGCTTCCGCACTCTGTTTGCGCAGTCTCAGGCGGGCATGGCTTTCGCAGACCTCAACGGGCGCCTGACCTCGACCAACGAGGCATTTCGCCAGCTGGTCGGCTACACCGACGCCGAGCTCCAGGGTGTCTCGGTCCTTGAGCTGACTCATCCAGAAGACCTGCCTCTCAGCGAGGAGGTGCTGCGCCTGATGCTTGCCGGCGAAACCCCGGGATACCGCATCGACAAGCGCTATGTGCGCAAGGATGGTCAGTCAGTGTGGGTCGACGTCGCCGCTCGCATGGTGCGCGACCCGAAGGGCAAGGCGCTGTACATCCAGACCGTCGCCATCGACATCCGCGACCGGATGCGCGGCGAGGTGCTGCAGTCAGCTCGCTTCGCAGTCACGCAGGCGCTGGTCACCTCACCCGGTTGGGACCAGGCGGCCCCTCACGTGCTCGAAGGGCTTTGTCGAGCGCTCGACTGGGAGCTCGGCGAGTACTGGGAGGTGGATGCGAATCGAGAATCGATGCACTTCTCGACCGCATGGAAACGACCGGGGCGGGACACGACCGCGTACGAAGCCACGGCGGCACAGCTCACCTACCGCCGCGGTGAAGGCCTTCCAGGTCGGGTCTGGGAATCCGGCCGGCCGGTTTCAGTCGAGGACCTTGCGAAGGATCAGTCCCCTCGCGCGGCCGCTGCGCTGGCGGTAGGTCTTCACGGCCTGGCGGCCTTTCCGGTACGGAGCGGCCGGCGTGTGGTCGGTGTCATCGCGCTTGCGACCTGGGCGCCACGCCAGCTCGATGAAGCACTGCTCGCAGTGATGAACGACATCGGCACACAGATCGGCGAGTTCGTGGAGCGTAAGCGCGCCGAGGTGGCGCTGCAGGAGAGCGAGAAGCGGATGCGATCGGTGCTGGACAACGTGTCCGACGGCCTGGCGACGCTCGACCAGACCGGCGTCATCGAAGCGGTCAACCCCGCGGTCACGCGTCTTTTCGGCTACGAGGAGAAAGAGCTGGTCGGCCAGAAGATCGAGGTCCTGGTCGCGACCACGCATCGCGGCTCATTCATGAGCTACGTGGAACGCCGGCTCACTCTCGAGCTGCCCGCCAGCGGTGCTCTCGAAACCATGGGCAAGCGCAAGAACGCGAGCCTGTTCCCCCTGGAGTTCCTGGTCAGCTCGATGCAGGTCGGGCCACGTCACCTTTTCATCGCGACGCTGCGTGACATCTCGGAGCGAAAGGCGCACACAGACGCGCTCGAGTACCAGGCCCTACACGACGCGCTGACCGGCCTCCCCAATCGGACGCTGTTCGGTGACCGCCTGCGCCAGGCGCTGCTGGCCGCGCGCCGCAACCAGACGATGTTCGGCGTCCTGCTGCTCGATCTGGATCGCTTCAAGGACATCAATGACGCTCTCGGCCACGACCGCGGTGACAACCTCCTGCAGGAGGTGGCGGCGAGGCTCAAGGGTGTCCTGCGAGCCACTGACACCATCGCCCGGCTCGGGGGTGACGAGTTTGCCGTCGTCAGCATCGATGCCAGGCACCCCGACAACGTCATCGCCACAGCACGCAAGATCCTGGCTTCGCTGGAAGGTCCTTTCACGATCGCCGACCAGCAGGTCGAGACCGGTGCATCGATTGGGATCGCGATGTATCCGATCCATGGAGACGACCCCGGCACTCTGCTGCGGCGCGCCGACGTTGCCATGTACGTCGCCAAGCGTGCAGGTGGGGGGTTCGCGGTCTATTCGCCCGAGCATGAAGGGCAGACGTTGCGCCACTCGGGCCTGGCAGGCGATCTCCGGCGCTCGATCGCGCAGGGCGAGCTGGTCCTTCACTACCAACCGATAGTGCTGCTCCCGGCCCGCACCACCTACGCCGTCGAGGCACTGGTGCGGTGGAATCACCCCCGCGAGGGTCTGCTCCCGCCGGAACGGTTCATCGGCCTGGCAGAGGAGACCAACATGATCCGGCCGCTAACCGAGTGGGTGCTCGACAACGCGCTCAACCGCCTGTGCAGGTGGATCCAATCGGGGCTCGAGCTCTCGGTCGCTGTCAACGTCTCGCCGCGCCTGCTCGAGGACCACTCGATCGTCGAGGACGTCGCCAAGGCCCTCGCCACCTCCAACGCGGATCCTGCTCGGCTCACGCTGGAGATCACGGAGGGAGTCGCCACCTCGGCGGCTGCCGGTAAGGCGATACACAGGCTGGCCGAGATGGGTGTGCGCCTGTCGCTGGACGACTTTGGTACCGGTTACTCGTCGCTCGTCTTCCTGAAGCGCCTGCCGATCCACGAGCTCAAGATCGACCGCTCATTCATCAAGCAAGTGGCTGTCGATCCTGACGCGTCGGCCATCGTCCGGACGGCGATCGGGGTCGGGCACAACCTCGGATTGCGGGTGATCGGGGAAGGGGTCGAGGAACGGGAGGCGGAGGCGGTCCTGATCGAGGCCGGCTGCGACGCCGTCCAGGGCTACCTGATCGGCAAGCCGGTACCGGAAGACGAGATGACCGATCTGCTGGAGTCGGGCCGCGAGCTCAGCGAGTCGCCCCCCGGCCCTCCCCCCGATGGGGAGGGAGGGCTCAAGGGAGGGGTGAAGACAACAACACCGGCGCTAAGTGACAGTTTAGCTGACGCTTAACACCTCCTAACGCCCTCCGCAACAAATCGGGCATAAAAAAACTCGGGCCGGGCGATTTCTCGACACCGGCACCGAGCTTGGCTGCGGGGGGTGAGGTTCTAATTCAGTTGAGGCGCCGGACACCGACGAGCCGGCTTCCTCGCGAAGGTCCAGTCTAGGCGCGTCAGCGACGGCCGTGGGCCCGATTTTCTGCGTGTTTTCGACGACAAAGCTGAGATGCCACTCTCGAAATGCCAAGGGTCTGCCTGGCTGAAGGCGAACGCCATTTGCTTATGATGCGTTGGCTCAGCGCCCCAATTGCAGAATACGATCCGATCGAGGGAGGCTGCCAGTCGTCTGGAAGAGGGCCAGGCGGCGGTTCGACGTGCGCCGGAAACAGCCGTCGGTGACCGTCCCTACGGAGAGAGGAAGAAGGCCTGATGGTTCGTTTCGGCACGGCGTTGGGCCTCGCGGGAGGCACTGTCCTCGCGGCTTTCGGAGTCGCGGTGGCGGTCCTGGCCCCATTTGGCAGCACCGCGAGCCTGGCCGCCGGCCTGGGCCTGGTCGCGATCGGGACGGGCCTCCTGGCTGTTCAGGTGTGGCGCCTACGCACCGGCGCGGGTGGCGCCGGGGCTCTCTGGTCGTCGATCCTCGACGCGATCCTGCTGGTCGCCGCGGTCATGGCGATCCTGCCCGCGGTCGCGGTTGTGCGCGGCTTTGTCGAGCTGTTTGCGCACACCCACGTTCACGACAGTCGCGAGGCAGTCGCCTATGGATTTGCGTTCGCGGGCCTATTGCTGGGCGGCCTCTTCTTCACCTACGCGGTGAAGTACTACCTGGGCACTGTGCTCGTGCTGCTCACGGCGCTGCTGCCGACGGGCCGGCGGAACGGAAACTCCCATGACCGCATCGGCAACGGCAGGCAGCATGCGTCAGGCCTGAGCGGCATCACGCGTGGGCGTGCCACCGGGAACGGCAACGGCTACGACGCTGCTGGAAACGGAAATGGAAACGGCTACCACATCGACCTCGGCTATCAGCCGTTCGTGTCGGTGCACGTCGCCGCCTACAACGAAAAGCGTGTCATCGAGCGTCTCCTGACTTCGCTCGACCAGCTCGACTACCCGGCCTACGAGGTGGTCGTGGTCGACGACTCGAACGATGAATCGGTCCAGATCCTCCAGGAGTGGCTGGGCCGGCCGAAGTTCAAGCTCCTGCACCGCACCAGCCGCCAGGGCTTCAAGGGCGGTGCGCTGAACGAGGCGCTGAAGGTGATGGATCCGCGCACCGAGTACGTCGTCGTCTTTGACGCCGACTCGATGCCATTCCCGGACTCGATCGAGCGGTTCCTGCCGTATTTCTACGAACCTGTCGAGTCAAACCAGGAGGGGCAGCGCCCGATTCGGCGTGAAGATGTCGCCGCGGTTCAGAGCTACCAGTGGCACGTTTTGAACAAGTCGGAGAGCTGGCTTACGGAGGCGGTGCGCGCCGAGTACGCCGGCAGCTACATGGTCGAGCGGCCGTTCCAGGACGCGATCGGGTCTCTGAAGATGGTGGCCGGTACCGCCTACATGATCCGCGCCGACCTGCTGCGCGAGGTCGGATGGGGCACCAGCCTCACCGAGGACTGGGAGCTGACGTTGAAGCTTTACGCGCGCGGCTACAAGGTGGCGTACACGCCGTGGGCGGAAACGCCCGCCGAGTGCGTCGCCACATTCTCGCGGCTCGCCCGCCAGCGCATGCGGTGGGCCGAGGGCCATACGCACAACGTCCGCAAGTACTTCTGGCCGATCATGCTGTCGCCACTCGTCGCACCGTTGGAGAAGCTCGAGTTTCTTTTCGACGCGACGTACTACCTGCAGGCGGCGCTCTTCGTCGCCGGATCCATCAGCTGGCTGCTGAGCGAGCTCGTATTCCAGACGCATGTGCCCGGCTGGACAGCAGTGCTGGGCTGGTCGCTTCTTTTCTCGAACATTTTTGCACTGCCGCTGATGAATCTCGGAGGCCTGATCCTCGAGGAGGCTCCGGGCCGCGACCTGCAGGGAGTGCTTGGTGCGCTTGTGCTTTCCTTCGCGCTGGTGCCGTTCCAGGGGTGGGCGGCGCTGAAGGGCCTCATTAGAAAGGACGAGGGACCGTGGTTCCGCACCCCGAAGACCGGTCACATCACGGATGAGGTTCATCACCTGCGCAGGCTGCGGATGCTTCGGCGCTGGCTCCTCGGCGCCCGCGAGCCGAGGCTGCGACCACCATCGGCCCACCCTGCACCGCCGGCTCCCAACTGGATCATCACCCCGCGGAACCGGCGCATCGGTTGGATCGCAGTCGGAGGACTCGCGATCGCGATCGCGGCGCTGGCGTGGGGATCATCGAGGGCCCCGATCAGCCAGGCCGCGGGGAACCCGCTCTACCTCCATGGCACCGGGGTCGCGCCGGCATGCGTGCCGGCGACGATGGATCAGTCGATCGGAGTCCGAGCCACACCGTGCACCGTCCAGTCGGCTTCGGGCGGCCTGACCACGCTGTTCGCGTTTTCGAACCTGCCGGCCCAGACGATCTCGGCCGGCGTCTGGTCTTTCACGATGTACTGGAACGGCGGGTCGGGCAACACGCTAGACGCGGTCACGGTCAGCGCGGGCGTCACCGCGCTTCCAACCTGCGTTGGTTTCACAGCGACGATTCCCAACGGCGGCACGACGTGGACGACCACCTATGGAGGCAGCGGAATCAACACGACGAGCCCGCTGACCGTGAACACCAGCGCCGCCCAGGCGGCGCTGACGATTCCCGCCGGAGGCTCCCTGTGTCTTCAGGTCGTGCTCACGCACACCTCAGGCGGGAAGCCGTCGATGGTCTATGACGGACTGGCAGGTGCAGCCGACACGCGAGTCACCCCACCCAGCTCGGTGGTCCCCGAGGCGCTGCTGCCGCTCGCGGGGCTCGCGATCGCGATTCCGCTGATCACGGGACGCCGGCGGCTGATCCGGCTTCTGCAGGTTGTGAGGCGATGAGGCGGCCAGAGCGCGACGCGCTCAACCTGACGCTGGTCGCGGCGTCGTGTGCGCTGCTGATGGTGCTGCCCCTCGTTACGACCTTTGACGATCTCCTCAGCGGCTGGGCCCTGCAGCTGGGCGCAAACAACCCGCTGCAGTCGATCGTGCCGGTGGAGTCGCGCATGATCGTCGGCCTGCTGAGCGCCCTGGGCATTCATTCGGCGGCGGCGGGCAGCCACATGGTCGTCTGGGACCGGGCGGGATCGATGCACGTGCTCCTGATCTCGTGGAACTGCATCGGCTGGCAGAGCCTGATCCTTCTCCTGGTGAGCTTCATCTCCGGCTTGCGCGGCGGCCATCCCCTGGAGTCTCGAGTGCAGGTGGTGATCATCGGAGTCGCGGGCACGATGCTCTTGAACCTGCTGCGAGTGGCCGCGGTCGCGGCGCTCGCGGCCACGTGGGGACAGACGCCCGCCATCCTGTTCCACGACTACGGCGGCACCGTGCTGGTGGTCGGCTGGCTGTTCGGGTTCTGGATGTTCGTTCAGCGATGGATCCTGCCGGCCGACCGCTCGGAAGAGCTCGAGACGGCGCCGGCGTGCATTCAGTAGGTCCCAACGTGCCCGCGTCTTCGCGCAACCGCTGGGTCCGGCTCGGACTGCAGACTGCCTTCGGCCTGGCCCTGCTGTGGCTGTGGACGCGCACTGTTTCGCTGCCGGAGGTTTTCGCCCACATGCGGGTCGGGAGCTGGTGGCCGATCCCGTTGATGATCCTTTTCTTCCTGATCACCAGCGTCATCAGGGCTCGCCGGTGGTTGCTGCTTCTGCGCACCCTCGCGCCGGTGGGGATGGTGCGAGCGTTCGCCATGAACGCGACGGGTGGGCTGCTCAACTACGTGCTGCCCATCCGTGCCGGCGACGTCGCACGTGCATGGTGGCTGTGGCGTCGACACCGCATACCCGGTGGCTCCGCGCTGGCGACGATCGTGATCGACAAGGCGTGCGACCTGGCCGGGGTCGCCGTCGTGCTGGCGGTGATGGAGACCGCAGCCATCGCCGGCCTCGTATCCGCACCGCGGGGCCTGCTCGGCGCGGTTGCGCTGGCGGTGGGTCTGCTCGGCGCGGTGCTGGGAACGGCCCTGCTGGGCCCGCGCATCGCGCGCTCGGGGTTGGCGCGGCGAGTGCTGCCGGCGCGCCTCGCGTCAGCGCTTGCGGGCCAGGCCTTCGCGTTCAGGGCTGGAGCCCGAGGACTGTGGACGCCCGGCCTCGCCGCCCGGCTTGCCGGATGGACCGGACTGGCGATGGTGATCGACGCCTACAACCTGAACCTGCTCCTGGTTGCGGTCGGTGCGAACGTGCCGGTGCTCAAGGCGATGGCTGCTTACCCGGCGCTGCTGCTGAGCTTTGCGGTCCCCGCAGGACCCGGCTATCTCGGCAACCTCGAGGTGGCGGGCTCGCTCATCCTCGGTGGTGGGCTTGGGCTGGCGCCGGCGGTCGCGGCCGGGGCGATCGTGCTGTATCACGCGATCACCGCCGGCTATGCGCTCGCGCTTGGCCTCATCGGTTTTCTGCTCGTCGGCGGGCGCCGACGCGTGCGCGCCGGTGGCCCGCGGCGGATCGCAGTCTTTCATTGCGGGTTCACGTACTCAGGCGGTGGGGAGCGCATAGTCATAGAGGAGGTGCTGGGCCTGCGGCGGCGGGGCTTCCAGGTCGAGTGCTACGCGCCGACAGTGGACGGATCGCGCTGCTACCCGGACCTGCTGGGCGAGGTTGGCGTGCGCACATTCCTTCCGCAGCTACCGCGATGGTTCCCATTCCGTGAGGCCATTCAGATGGCGGCGACGTCATTGCTCATGCCGCTGTACGCGTGGCGCTTCCGCGACGTAGACGCGATCGTCGGATGCAATCAGCCAAGCGCATGGATCGCCTGGTGGGCGGCGCGACTCATCGATGTCCCATATGTGGTCTACCTCAACCAGCCGAATCGCCTCGTTTATCCCCGCAACATCGACCGTGAGACTGGCTGGGTGGCCAACGCCGACTACAGATTGCTCGCGGAGATCGTGCTGAGAGCGACCAGGTTCGTGGCGTGGGCCGATCGCAGGTCGGTCCAGGAGGCGGACCAGCTGCTGGTCAACGGCGACTACATCGGCGACATCATCCGCGGCATCTACCGGCGTGAGGCCATCGACTGTCCGGCGGGATGTCACGTCGCCACATCGGGTTTTCCGCTACCGGTCGAGGCACGGTTCGGCGGGGGGCTCACCATCAACGGGTACCCGATCCGCAGGCCTTATGTCCTGCTGACCAACCGGCACTATCCGCAGAAGCGGTTTGACCTGGCGATCCGGGCGATGGCGGAGGTGCGCGCCGTGCACCCGCGGGCCCAGCTGATCATTCCGGGACCCGCGACTGCGCACACGTCGGTTTTGAAGGAGCTCGTCGCGGAGCTTGGCCTCACTGACGGCGTCCTGTTCCTGGGACCCATCAAAGAAGAGGAGCTGCAGCGCCTTTACGAAGGCGCCGCTGTGTATGTGTACCCTGCTCCCGAAGAGGATTTCGGCATGGGGGTGATCGAGTCCATGGCCAAGGGCGTACCGGTCGTGGCCTGGGATCAGGCCGGGCCGACCGTCACTGTGGCCCCTGGTACCGGGTATCGAGCCGACCCGCTTCAGGTTGGCGATTACGCGCGCGGCATCATCTCGCTCCTCGACGACCGCAAGGAAAACCAGGCCACCGGCGAGCGCGCCTTCGAGTGGGCACGGCGGTTCGACTGGGAGCGGCATCTCGACGTGCTCGAGCGATGTGTGCTCGAGGTGGCGCGCTCGCACGAGCAGGTGGCGGCGGAAGCGGCCACGGCTTGAGGCTTCTCCCTCGGATCCTGGCCGACGAGGACGAGCTCGACCGGCAGCCCGAAACCACTGACGCCAACCGTGATCAGGCCCGTTCGCCGGCGTTTCCACCCGCACCGGCGCGTGTCTGGATCGCGTTGGTGGCAGCTGGCGCGCTGATACCTCGCCTGGTCTACCTGTTCCTGTTCACCGACCCTGAGAACGCCGGTCACGGGTTCACCGACGCATACCACCACTGGCAGATCGCCTACCTGACGAAGGAGATCGGTCTTTCCCACGGACCGCGACTGTGGGACCTGCGGGGCTGGGAGTACTACTGGGGCCTTCTCCATCCCGCGCTGATGAACGTGCTGTTCTTCGTGACAGGTTCCGCCGACATCGTTCAGGCCCGGCTCCTGAGCGCGGCTTTCGGAACCGTTGTAGTGGTGTTGATCTTCACGCTGTGCCATCGCTACTGGGGCTACTCGGTCGCGATTCCGTCCGCGGTCTTCGCTGCACTGGCCCCGGCAAATGTCTTCAATGACACGGCCGGCCTTGCGGAGCCCATCGCCGTCGCGCTCGTCTTGCTAGGGATCTGGCTGGCACCGTCAAGGGGCTTCTGGGGCGGCGTGGCCTGGGGCCTCGCAGCGATGGCCCGAGCTGAAGCGTGGCTCTTCGGCGCGGGCATGGTCGTCGCCTGGCTGCTCGGCAGCAATCGGATGCGCGGTCGGTGGTGGTTGGTAGGAGGCTGGATCCTCGCAATGGGGCTGTACGCGAAATTCCTCCTCGACCAGACCGGGAATCTGATCTACCCGGTGTACTGGAATTTTCAGTTCATATTCTTCGGCGCCATCGACCCAACGCCCGTGATCAGCGCCACGGATCGATCACTTGCCTACCCATTGCTTGGTGCGACCTTCGGTTCGCTTCTGGCCCTTGCATGGGCGCTCTGGAAGCGGCCCACCTCATATCTCTTGCTGGTCTACGGATTCGGATATTCGGCGTACAGCTTCGCTACGTATTTGAAGGTCGATGCGTGGAAAGAACGGCGCTTTGAGCTCCCGCTCGATTTCGCGGCCATCCTTGCATGCGTATTTCTGTTCAAGGTAGTGCCGTCGGCTTGGCCCGGACTGGCGCGACTCTCGCCGGTGGTTGCCGCCCTGGCCCTGATCGGGATCCAGGTTTTCTGGATTCCGATTCAGACCGCGTACGCCGCCACCGAGCCTGGTTTTCGCGCCCAGGTGCAATCGGGCCGAGACGTAGGCGCCGTCTACAACGACCCTGCATATCGGGGGGGCGTGATCGGGGTGCCTGGTGACAATCCGACTCTGATCTACACGATGATTCGCTACGGCGGCGTGCCGGGTGATCGCGTGACGAGCGAGTTCTACGATCCTTTCTATTACCTGCCCGCCGGTTATCACTATCCAGACCATCGGGATGTGGCCGGCCCGCTGCTCCAGTGCTGGATGTCGAGCACCCACATGCGGTTGCTGCTGATGCCTGCCGCCAGCGCTTTCGACCACTCGGTTCCGGACTATCAGGCCTTCATGGCCGACCATCCGGACTGGTTTGTCGATACACAGGCCCGCCTTGGCGACGGCATGAGCCTCTTTGCCGTGCACGTCCCACCTCTGAGCGGCAGCGAATGCGCGCAGGCGGCTCGGAATGCCCCGTGACGGATCTGCGGTAGCCGCGGGCAGCGCGTTCGACTACGAGTCGAAGCGATGGGGCGCGGCCCGCATCGCGCCCAGGCCGTGGTTCATGAACGGCCTGAAGCTTCGCTACCTGCTGTCTGACCTCAGTCCGGTCCACGGACGGGTGCTGGACGTCGGATGCGGGGCGGGATCGATCGCCAAGGCGGTCAAACGGGCGCGGCCGGACCTGGAGGTGTTCGGATGCGACATCAGCAGCTCGGCGCTCGCCGCGGCAGTCATGCCATCAGCGGAAGGCGTTGATTTTCGCCTGGCCACCGCGGAGCGCCTGCCCTTCGCAGATGGCGAGATCGATTTCGTCTGGATCTTCGACGTGCTGGAGCACGTCGAGTCTCCCGAGGCCGTGCTGCGCGAAGTCGCGCGCGTGCTGAGACCGAGCGGTGGCTTCCACATAGTGCTGCCACTCGAGGCCCAGCCATGGACTCTGTACAGGCTGGTCGGCTGTGGCACGCGCTGGAAAGCAAAGGTCCGTCATGGGGGACACATTCAGCTGTTCTCGGCGACTCGCTTTGAGGCGATGGCCGGCGCCGCCGGCCTCCCGGTCGTGCGCAGTAGATGGAGCTATCACTTTCTGCTCCAGGTCCTCGACCTTCTTTATTTCTCCTGGCTCGACCTGCGTGGCCCGGTCAGCGGATCGGTGGAGGACATGGCCGCCGGCCGGCACGGCGTCCTCGGATCCGCCATGCGCGGATCATCGATGACGGTGGCGACGCTGGCGTGGGGTGAGGCCCGGCTGATGCGGGCGCTGCCCGGTGGCTGTGGGCATTTCACCTGCACCCGCAGCTGACTCAGCTCAGGCGGTCGCTGCCCAGCTGACCAGGTCTTGAAGCCCCTGGTCGAATGAGATGCCCGGCTCCCATCCGAGCTGCTCGTGGGCCTTGGTGATGTCGCTCACGTAAAAGGCCTGGTCGCCCTCTCGCCACTCTGCGAAGGAGTAGTGAGGCTTCTTCTCCGTCAACCTCCCGATGTGCTCGATGACCTCCAGCAGATTGCGCTGATTCTTCGGCCCGCCCCCGACGTTGTAGATCTGGCCGCTGGTCTTGTCGATCTGATCGATCGCGAGCATGTAGAGCCGGCTGAGGTCGCGAGCGTCGAGCAGGTCGCGGACCTGAGTCCCGTCTCCGTAGATGGTGAGCGGGCGGTCCTTGAGGATGGAGTGGACGAAGTGCGCGACCCATCCCTGATCCTCTGTGCCGTACTGGTGAGCGCCATAGATGCAGCTCTGGCGCAGAACCACAGTGTTCATGTGGAAGCAGCGGGCGTAGTCCCGCACGTACTGGTCGGCCGCCCCCTTGCTGCAGCCGTATGGACTGTGGAAGTCGATTGGCTGCGTCTCTTTACAGGCCTGGTTGCTCGACTCGAGCTTTCCATACACCTTGTTCGTCGAGGCGAACACCACCGCCGCCTCAGGGTTGTGCTTACGGGTGGCTTCGAGGAGGTTCAGCGTGCCTCGAGCGTTGATCTCGAAGTCCGTGACCGGGTCGAGAAGTGAGGTGGTGACGGCCACCTGCCCGGCGAGGTGGACGATGGCTTCGTGGTCGCGCACGTGGCTGTCGAGAGCCGTGGCGTTCCTCAGGTCCTCATGCACGAAGCTGATCGCGCCGGCATGGTGCTTGGTCAGCCAGTCGAGATTCCTTTCGGTGCCCGGGCGGCTCAGGTTGTCCAGCACAGTCACCAGCCAGCCGGCGCCGGCAAACGCGGAGGCTGCGTTGACACCAAGGAATCCGGCTCCGCCGGTGATCAGCACGCGCCTTGAGGACGCCATAGCGGTTCCCTACCTTAAGCCAAGCGAAGCGAAGCTCAGCCGGTGGCGAATCCTCGAAAGAAAGCGATCGCGACGATCCAGCATGCGCCGGCAAGAAAGACCGCCTCGCGCCTGGCCGAGCCGCCGTGAGCGTAGAGGTACAGGCCAGGGAGAAACAGGACGGCGAAAACGCCGTAGACGACATGCAGCAGCTCCGTGGGCCGCTGGCCGGCGAGAAATGCAGCTGCTCCGGCCAGGGTCTGGAGCGCAGTCACTGCTGCCATGCCGAGAAAGCTCGCCCGGAAACCGCCGGTCACCGCCTCCTTGCGGAAATAGAGGTAAGTGCCCCAGAGGCCCAGGACGACTGAGTAGATGAGGACCACGCGCGCGAGCCACTCGTGCAGGAAGACGATGGCCCCGGTCACTGGTGGTGGATGCGCCTGTTGATCGTCAGGCTGGAGTGCTCGAGACGCGCTCGCGGAAGTAGCCCACGGTCAGAGCAAGTCCCTCCTCGAGACCGATGCGTGGTTCCCACCCAAGGTCCCGCCGGGCCCTGGCGTTGTCCAGGGCGATGCGGTAAACATCGCCCTTCCTCCGCGGGCCGTGCTCGGGGGCTTGCTGATATCCGGTCAGCAGAGCGAGCTTGCGAAACAGCTCGTTGACGGTGACGTCCCGGCCGGTGCTGACGTGATACGTGCCGCCCTCTCCCCGGTCCAGGGCGGCCAGATTGGCGGTCGCCACGTCGCCGACATGCAGCATGTCCCGAGATTGCCCGCCGTCACCATCGATGGTGATCGGCTTGCCGGCGAGCATCCGGCTCGCGAAGATCGCGATCACCCTGCCCTCCTCGCTTTGAAAGTCCTGGCGAGCCCCATAGATGTTGGCGTAGCGCAGGACGGTGTAGGCGAGGTCATAGGTGCGGCGGAAAGTACCGAGGTACTGCTCGAAGCAGTATTTGCTGGTGCCATATGGTGAGAGCGGGCGGACCGGGTGGTCCTCGTCCGCAGGCGCGACGTCAGGCTCTCCGTAGAGCGCGCCGCCGGTCGAGACGAAGATGAATTTTTTCACGCCGTGATCGACGCTTGCCTTCAACAGGTTGATGCCGCCGATGAGGTTGATCTGCGCATCGAGCGCCGGCTCGGCCACCGACCTGGGCACCTCCGCCTGCGCCGCGTGGTGGTTGACGATCTCGGGCTTGAAGGCTGCGATCGCGGCGTCAACCGCACTCGCCTCCCGGACGTCGAGCCGGTGGAGCTGGGCGGCCGGGTTCACGTTGGCAGCGTTGCCGGTGCTGAAGTTGTCGATGACCGCCACCTGATGGCCGGCTGCGACATAGGCATCGACCACGTGGGACCCGATGAAGCCGGCTCCTCCCGTCACCAAGATCCGCACGGCCAGTGAATCTAGCGGGTTTACTTGACGGCTGTGCCTGAGCGCAGCCACCTGGCCGTCGACTTCGTCAACGCCGTCCGTGCGCCGGTGGCACCGGCCTACGTGCGATCGGTGCTGCGCAAGTCCGGCAACCTGCCTGAGGTCGCAGCGCGACTGCCCGCCGAGCAGGCCACGGTAGCGGTGAGGCTCACCGATGACGTGGAGCTGCGCCGCCTACATCGTGAGTACTCGGGTGAGGACTCGATCACGGACGTGCTTTCCTTCGCCGGCACGGGGGATCACCTGGGAGACCTCGCCATCTCCTGGGAAGCGGTCGTGAGGCAGGCGGCGCGTCATCGCTATACCCCGCAGGGTGAGCTGGCACTGCTCTGCGTCCATGGCCTCCTCCACCTGTTGGGCTGGGACCACACAAGCCGCGCAGAGACTGCGGAGATGCGGCGGCTCACCACGGCCGTGCTCGCTCTGTCTGAGGTGGCCCTGCCACCTGGAAGGCTCTGAGCGCCGCGTAAACTCATGAGCCGGTCTGCGGCGCTCGCCGCGGGCCTTGCCGCGTCTGCGCCGATTCCATGAGGTTCCCATCGAAGAGACGTTGATAGTGGGTCTCGGCAACCCCGAGACCGAGTATGCAGACACCCGACACAACCTCGGTTTCGCCTGCGTGCGCGAGCTGGCGCGCCGGTTGGGCGCCGGCGTGACCAGGAAGCGATGGCGCTCTCTGGCCGGACATTCGGAAGGAAGCAAGGTGTGGCTGGTGCTGCCGCAGACGTACATGAACCTCTCGGGCCAGGCTGTGTCCGCGGCCGTGCGCGACACCGGCGTCGAGCCGGCACGCGTGTGGGTCGTGCACGACGAGCTTGACCTGCCACTGTGCAGGCTGCGAATCCGGCGCGGCGGCTCCGGCGCCGGGCACAACGGGGTGCTGTCGCTGATCTCCTCGCTCGGCACGCCGGACTTCGTGCGGTTCAGGGTTGGCATCGGAAAGCCGGCACGCAGCAGCGGTGCGGGCCGCCGCTATGTGCTCGGCAGGTTCACCAAGGCCGAGGCCGAGCGCCTGGAGAAGGTCGTGTCAGGAGTCGCCGACTCACTCGAGCTCGCCCTCGAGTCGGGGCTCGAGCGGGCGATGGAGAGGTACAACCGCGCCGGCGCGCTTGGCTGCGAGGAGCTTGCTTGACAGCGATCTGGGAGTCCTCGCTTGGCGCCGCTCCGGAGCTCATGCGGTGGCTGAACGAGCCGGCTGGTCGCCTGAGCATCGCAAGGCTTCCGCGCGCGGCGTGGCCGATCGTGGTCGGGTCGATCGCGCGATCCACATTGGCGAGTGGGCGCCCGCTGTTGGTGTTGGTCCAGTCGCCGGACCGCTTTGCAGAGGAGCTGCGGCCGTGGCTCGCCGGACGGCCATCGACGGTGGTGTTCGCGGAGGTGGCTGTTTCTTTTCTCGACCGCCCGCCCGCGTTTGACCCCGCGGTCAGCCGGAGACTCGAGGCGGTGGCGGCGCTGGCTGCGGATGGGAACCGAGAGCGCAGCGTGGTGGTGTCGTCCAGGCGCGCGTGCACGCGCATGACCATCTCGCCGGACGACGAGCGCGGACGGACGATCGAGCTTGCGCCTGGAGGTGGGCCGGACCCGGTGACCGTCGCCGAGCGGTTGGTCGAGCTCGGCTACGCGAGGGAGCCACTCGTCGAAGAGGTGAGCCAGTTCTCGCTTCGAGGCGGAATCCTCGACGTCTTTCCCGCGGGCGCCGACTCGCCGGTGCGGGCCGAGTGGCTCGGCGACACCATCGACACGCTGCGCGTGTTCGACCCTGAGAACCAGAGGTCGGTGATGGGTGTGTCGCGGGTGGTAGTGCACGCAGGCAAGGAGCTGCTCATCGGGCCGCAGCGCGGGTCACTGGCGGTGAGGCGGATCCGGGAGGGCCTGGACCTCGAGTCACTGCGGGCGGACGTGAGGTCGGATTGGGAGGACGACCTGACACGCCTGGAGGCGGGTGCGTCGTTTCCTGGCGTTGAGTTCTACTCCGCCTACCTCGAGCCTGGCTTGCCATCACTGCTGGACCACGTCACACCTGAGACGCTCGTGCTCGATCTCGAGCCTCGGCGACAGCTCGCCGACGTGCACGCGATCCACGAAGAGACAGCCATGCTGGCGGCCGCCGAGGCCTCCAACGGCGAGCTGCCGAAGGGGTTCCAGCTGCCGATGATCTCGGTCGACAGGCTGGCGCTCGACGCGCGGGGGGGTGTGATCGAGGTCTCGGCGGGCGAATCGCATCCGGGTGCGCTCGACCTGGGTTGGGCTGATGCGGAACCGCTGGTAGGAAGGGCGCACCCCATGGCGGATGTTGCCGCGATGGCCGAGTCCGCGAGCGTGATCGTGGCCACCGAGCAGTCGGAGCGAGTCCAGGCCCGGATGGAGGCCGAGAAGGTGCGCACCTCGCTCGCGAAAGTCGACCTGGACCTGGACCTGGACCTGGCGCCCGGGCTGAGCCTCGCCGACATCGACATCGCTGCGGGAGCGTCGCAGCCGGCCATCGGGTTCCATCTGGTCACCGATTCGGAGCTCTTCGGACGTGTGCGGCGACCGGCGCGAAAGGGCCCGGGCTCGCGCCAGCGTGCAGCCGACCTCACCCGCGAGTTCACGCTCGATTTCGCCCCCGGCGAGCTGGTGGTTCACGTCGACCACGGCATCGCCCGCTTTGGCGGTATGCGGCTCATCGAATCCGATGGAGCGCATCGTGAATACCTGGAGCTCGAGTACGCCGAGGGCGACCGGCTCTTCGTACCGGTCGAGAGCCTGGACCGGGTGCAGAAGTACCTCGGCGGTGAAGGCCAGCCGACGTTGCACCGTCTCGGTACTGGCGATTGGAGCCGAGCCAGAAGTCGCGCCAAGCGCGTGGTGCAGGACGTGGCGGAGGACCTGCTCAAGATCTACGCACAGCGGGAGGCTCGAGCCGGGATCGCGTTCACGCCCGACACCGCCTGGCAGCAAGAGCTCGAGGCTTCCTTCCCGTACGAGGAGACACCCGACCAGCTGAGTGCGCTGGCCGAGATCAAGGCGGACATGGAGTCCGACCGGCCGATGGATCGACTCCTGTGCGGAGACGTCGGCTTCGGCAAGACCGAGCTGGCGCTGCGCGCCGCATTCAAGGCCGCGATGAGCGGGAAGCAAACCGCGCTGCTCGCTCCGACCACCGTGCTGGCTCAGCAGCACTTCCACGTTTTCAGAGAGCGACTGAGCAAGTTTCCGGTCACGGTCGAGATGCTTTCGCGCTTCGTGGACGAAGAGACGCAGGCGCAGACGGTTGAGGGTTTGAGGTCGGGCCAGGTCGACGTGGTGATCGGGACGCACCGCATCCTGCAAAAGGACGTGCGCTTCAAGAACCTCGGGCTCCTGATCGTCGATGAGGAGCACAGGTTCGGGGTCATGCAGAAGGAGCGCCTGAAGAAGCTCCGCACCCAGCTGGACGTGCTCTCACTGTCGGCGACGCCGATCCCTCGCACCCTTCACATGGCCGTCGGCGGCATCCGCGACATGAGCGTGATTCAGACACCGCCCGAGGAGCGCCAGCCGATCAAGACCTACGTAACAGCCGACCTCGACGACATGGTGCAGGAGGTGATTTCCAGGGAGCTTCAGCGCGGCGGGCAGGTTTACTACGTGCACAACCGCGTCCGAACAATTCAGAAAGCCGCCGAACGCGTGCGTCGCCTAGTGCCGAAAGCGCGGGTTGCCATCGGTCACGGGCAGATGGCGGAAGACGAGCTGGCCAGGGTGATGGTGGACTTCGAGGCCGCCAAGTTCGACGTGCTCGTCTGCACGACCATCATCGAGTCGGGTCTCGACATCCCCAACGTGAACACGATAGTGGTCGAGCGCTCGGATCGTTTCGGGCTCGCGCAGCTCTACCAGCTGCGCGGCCGCGTCGGCCGCTCGGGCCGCCGGGCGTACTCGTACTTTCTTTACGATCCGCGCCGCTCTCTCACCGAAGGCGCCGACAAACGCCTGGACGTCATCTCCGGCCTGCACGAGCTGGGTCAGGGATTCAAGATCGCTCTGCGGGACCTGGAGATCAGGGGCGCTGGGAACCTGCTGGGCACCGAACAGCATGGGGCCATCGCCGCCGTCGGCTTCGAGATGTACCTGCAGATGCTTCAAAGCGCCGTGTCCGTGCTTCGGAGTGGGGCGGACGAGACCGCGATCAGCGACGTGCTGTCGACTGCCGAGATGAACCTCGACCTGCCGCTCGACCACTTCATCCCACGCTCGTACATCCGCGACGAAAAGCTCAGGCTCGCCGCCTACCGTCAGCTTGCCGCCACCGAGGAGGAGGCAGAGCTCGACGCGGTGCTGAGGTCGCTGATCGACAGGTATGGCCCGGGCCCCGATCAGCTCGACAACCTCGTCTACTCGCTTCGAGTCAAGCTGCGAGGTCACCGTCTGGGCCTGCGCGGGGTGATCGCGGAAGGGCACGACATCGTGATCAGGGTTGATCCCGAGCGGGTGCTGGACGTCGACGAGCTGCTGCGGCGCATGCCGGGTCGCCTCGCGATCGGACCGAACCGGATCAAGATGCGACGTCAGGGTGAGGGATGGATGGAGGACCTGCTCACGCTGCTGGCGGAGATGACTGAGCTCTACGCAATGGTGCCGGCCGCACCAGTGCCGGCCCAGTGAGAAGGCCGTGACAGAATCAAGGTCAGTGTCGAAATCAGAGGAGCCGCCGTACTCGCCCGGTCTGGGCGCGCTGTTCGAAGTCGTCGCGCGCCTGCGCGCTCCCGGGGGATGTCCCTGGGATCGTGAGCAGACGCACGAGTCTCTCCGTCCTTATCTGTTGGAAGAGACCTACGAGGTTCTGGAGGCGATCGACGCCGGAGACGACGAGAAGCTCAAGGAAGAGCTCGGTGACCTGTTGCTTCAAGTCGCGATGCACGCGGAGATAGCCGCCGAGCAGGGTCGCTTCAACGCGGTGCAGGTTTCGGAAGGTGCCGCCGCGAAGATGGTTGCGCGCCATCCCCATGTCTTCGGGGACACGGCGGTGGCTGATGCGGACGAGGTGCTTCGGAACTGGGAGCACAACAAGGCGAAGGAAGCGCAGAGCTCCGGCCGCGAAGGCGAGTCCGTCGTCGACCGCGTACCGAACACTCTGCCTGCGCTCGCGTGGGCCCTGGGCCTTCAGAAACGGGCTGCCCGCGTGGGGTTCGAGTTTGCATCGCCGGCCCAGGCCGCTGAGGCGGTGGCCGAAGAGGCTCGCGAGCTGGCCGAGGCGGCCGACCCCGAGGCGGCATTCGTCGAGGTCGGCGATCTTCTCTTCGCGATCGTCTCGCTGGCCCGCCGGATGAAGGTCAACCCCGAGGATGCGTTGCGGGTCTCTGGACAGCGGTTCAGAAAGCGGTTCGGTCAGCTGGAGTCATCGCTGGCTCTGGAGGGTTTGAGCTTTCGCGAGCTCGAGCCCGATGACCTCGCTCGACGGTGGGAGAAGTCCCGCTAACCACATCAACCTACAAACCGGTACCCCTTTGCTATAGTCGGCATCCTTCACAACACGTCGCTGCAGCAAACGATTTAGCAATGAGATACACCACCACTCTCACTGTTCCCGGCGGGGCACGGGCGCGCGGAGTTGGCGCTCGAAGATTCGTCATCCTGATCGCGCTGCTCGGTTTTGTCGCATGGATGGCTTTCGCCTATGCGCAGGAGGCGTACCTCGCGCACAGGCTGAGCCAGCAAGCCTCGGACCTGCGGCACCAGAACGCCCTCATCGCAGCGCAAAACCAGGGCTACCACAAAGATGTCCAGGCGATCACCAATGGTGCCGCCGACGAGGAGGAGGCCCGGCTCAACGGCTACTCCAGGCCCAACGAGCGCCTGTATCTGGTCACCGCGACACCGGCGCCGGCGGCGCCGTCACCCAGCCCCAAGCCCTGACCGGCCGGCCCAAAAAAAGGGCCGGGTATAATCGAAATCGCGGAGTGGAGCAGCGGCAGCTCGTCGGGCTCATAACCCGAAGGTCCTTGGTTCGAATCCAAGCTCCGCAACCAATGACCAATTCGTGAGGGGCTCCCGCGGGGTCCCTCTTTTCTGTCTCAGGCCGGGGGCGCCCGTTTAGCATTCGGCAATCCACAGCATCCCCTTGCGCCAATGCACCGTCGTGGTACTCCTTGTTGCCGCGATCCCGTTGGCCACGACGGCCATCAACGCCGGCGCGAGCCCTGGATGGGCGATCACCTCGACCGCAAACCCGCCCGTTCCCAACGGCTCGATGGCGGCGGTCAGCTGCGGGAGCAGTACCGCCTGCATCGCCGTCGGCTCGTACGCCTCGAGCTCCGGCAGCTCAGCACCCTTTGCCGAGTCTCGAGCCGGCACCACGTGGACGCTGCAAAACGTACCTGTTCCGGCTGGTGCCGTCGCATCATTTTTCAACGCCGTCTCATGCGTCTCGGCCACCTCCTGCACGGCGGTCGGCTACTTGACCAACAGCGTGGGCACGCACCTTCCAATCGCCGAGCATTGGGACGGAACCAGCTGGTCGGTCCAGCCGATCAACGGCGAGCCAGGCGCGAGCGTGACGGAGCTGTGGGGGATCTCATGCGTCTCATCTAGCGCTTGCATCGCGGTCGGCAGCTACGCTGCGAGCTCCGGTCGGCTCACCTTTGCAGAAGCCTGGGACGGCAATTCGTGGTCGGTTCAGTCGACACCTGATCCTCCGCAGTCGACGGCCCACCTCAGGGGTGTTGCCTGCTCTTCGTCGACCAGGTGCATCGCGGTCGGCAGCTCGACCTCGAGCTACACGGGCCGGACATCGACCCTGGCCGAGCACTGGGACGGCACAACATGGAGGATCCAGTCGATGCCGAACCTGGGCGGCGTAGCCGAGTTGAGCAGCGTGGCCTGCTTCACGGCCATCTTCTGGGGCACGTCCTGCATAGCTGTCGGCTACTTCAACTCGGGCAGTTTCACCGGTGGCCTCCCGCTCACCCTTGCCGAGCTGTGGTGGGGTGGCAGGTGGAGGCTCCTGGCCGCAGCGAACCCCGCCGGCACGATCGGCGCCTTCCTCGACGGCGTGTCCTGCAGTGGGCTTGGCGTCTGCGCCGCCGTGGGGTATTACGAGCCAGGCTCCGGCTCTGCGCCCATCCTTCCTTTGAGCGAAACCTGGGACAGCCGAGCCGGGTCCTCACGATGGTTCATCGGCACCACGCCAAGCCCAAGCGGCACGCTCAACGCCCTGTTCGAAGGAATCGCGTGTCCACAGCCGGCGTCGTGCGTCGCAGTGGGCTACTACGCGCAGACAGGTGCGGGCCCGGCAGGGGCCCGAGCGAACACCCTCGCCGAGGCGTCGAGTGGCGGCACGTGGTCCATCGAACCAAATCCCAATCCGCCGGGATCGATGGGCGCGGGCCTGAACGGGATTTCCTGCCCGGCCGCGAATGCTTGCGAAGCCATCGGCTTCTACGCCGACCCATCGGGCAATCTGGCGACCCTGGCTGAAAGCTGGGACGGCACCCAGTGGGCCACGCAGGCAAGTCCCAATCCGACATCACCCAGCTCGGCGACCACTGCGGTTTCGTGTCCAGCGGCCACCACCTGCATGGCGGTCGGCAATTACTACAACGGTTCGGCTTCGCAGGTTTTCAGCGAGAGCTGGAATGGGACCTCATGGTCGATCCAGTCCACACCAGGGCCCTCAGGTGCGGTCGACGCGCATCTGACCTCGATCTCGTGCCCGTCAGCAACTGATTGCACGGCGGCGGGCTATTACTCGACCACGGGAAGCAACGAGCTGCCCCTGGCGGAGCTCTGGAATGGCTCGGCCTGGTCGATCCAGTCCATGCCGATCCCTTCCGGCTCGCTGACCGCGGTGCTGGAGGCGGTTTCCTGCTCGTCCAGCGGCGCATGCGTGGCGGTCGGGTACTACAGCGCGTCCTCGAGCGGTGGAACGCTGGCCGAGAGCTGGGACGGCGGCGCATGGTCGATCCTGCCAACGGCCAAACCCAACGGCTTCTCGGGTAGTTTCACCGCGGTCAGCTGCCTGTCCGCCACGTCCTGCGAATCCGTCGGAGGATTCAATCCCGGCACTGGATACCCGACGCCGTTTGCGGCGAGCTGGAATGGTTCGACCTGGACGATCCAGAGCATGCCGACACCGGGCGGCTCCCTGCTGTCCGGGGCGACCGCGCTCTCATGCACTTCCAGCTCGAACTGCACGGCAGTCGGGTACTACGAGGCGAGCTCCTCGTTCGAGTACTTCACCCTGGCCGAATCCTGGAACGGCGCGTCTTGGTCGGTCGCGGCCACGCCAAACCCTCCGGGGCCTGCCGGCTCCCGGCTCTTTGGGGTTGCTTGTCCCACCAGCTGTATGGCCGTCGGGCGCGGAAACGGCGAGACCCTGGCGATGTCCGACGGCTGAGGTCGGGCCGCAGGCCGCCTGGTGGCTTTGAATACAATTGCAAAAGGACGTCGGAAGAATCCGACCGCTCCGGAAATCTGATCTCTGCTACGGAGCCGGGGGTTCTCGGCTCCTCTGCTTTTGGAGGCATCCTGAACAAGAGAAAGCGGGTCGCGCTCGCCAAGCGAAGGCTGAAGAAGAGAAAGCTGAAGGCACGCGCCGCGGCCTCGCGGTAGGATTCGGCCGCTCTCGGCCGCGCTGGTGCCGTAGCTCAGGTGGTAGAGCGCGCGACTCATAATCGCGTTGTCGCTGGTTCGAGTCCAGCCGGCACCACCATGCCACTCGATTCCGCCATTCGGGCACAAATGGCCGGGTTAGCGCAGTTGAGCCTTGACCCTCGCCAGCGGGTTCTGGCGGCGGTCTCGGGAGGCCCCGACTCCACCGCGCTGCTGGTGGCTTTGACAGAGGAAGGCTTCAGGGTCGTCGCGGCCCACTACGACCATGCACTGCAGCCGGCGTCTGCATTGGTGGCGGACCACGTGGAGCGGATGTGCGAGTCGATGGGGGTCGAGCTCCTGAGGGAGCGCCGCACCACACCGATGGCGCGCGGCTCGCGCCAGGCCGCGGCGCGCACGCTCCGTTACGACTTCCTTCTTCGCGCCGCAGCTCAGTCGGGCGCGCCGGCGATCGCGCTGGGACACACCGCCGACGACCTGGTCGAGGGGGCGGTCATGCACCTGCTCCGAGGATGTGGGATCGCAGGCATGCGGGGCATGCCTTCACGCCGTGGAATTTTCGTCCGTCCACTGCTCGGCGTGTGGCGAACCGAGGTCCTCGACTTCCTCGACCGGCGCGGGATCGGTGCGGTCGCCGATCCGGCCAATACCGACACCACGTATGCCCGTGTCCGGGTGAGGAGCGAGCTGCTGCCTGCGCTCGAGCGCGACCGGCCGGGCATCACGCGCCGGATCCACGCGGCGGCGCTGAGAGCCGCCGGCCTCCAGGACCAGATCGAGCTCCAGGCGGCAGCGCTGCTCTCGAGCGCGCCACTGACGACGGCCGCCGTGGCCACCCTCAGCGAACCGGTGGCGGTCGAGGTCCTGCGTCAGCTGTATGCGCGGGCAGCCGGCGTCGAGCCGGCCCTGGCCAGGACGCACCTGATGGCAATGCTTCGACTGATCCGCGGCGGCAGCGGCGGACGGGGCGTCGATCTGCCCGGCGGCCTCAGGTTCCGGGTCGTGGCGGAGCGCGCCCAGATCGTGCCTCGGGTTCCCCCACCGATGGAGCTCTCACTTGCGACCCGGTCATGCGACGGATGTGACGACGCCGAAGCAGCCCACCTGCAGAGTGGCCTGATCCTCAGTCTCGGCTTCAGGCAGCCGGGGCTGACGATGCGCCCGGCGCCTGGGCGCGGAACTCGCAAGCTGCAGGACATCTTTGTGGACGCGCACGTCCCGCGCGAGGACCGTGACACCTGGCCGCTTGTCTTTGCCGGGCGGCGGCTGGCGTGGGTGCCGGGCGTTGCCGTCGATCGAGACCTGCGCGCCAATCGTGGCGAGACCTCTCTCCACGTAACGGTGACACGTATCCTGTCGTCAGGACTTCAAAAGTCGCCATGGTAGAATCCCCGAACCGCCCTCCAGGAGAGCCTAGTTGAGTCGCTTCCCCCGCTCCAGCCTGTTTTATTTCGCACTGGTCGTCGTTCTCGGCCTGGTGTTCTGGTTCGTGTATCAATCGCTCCAGGGCAACCAGAACCAGAACGACTGGTCTTACTCCGCGCTCGTCAACAACATCCAGGACGGCAAGGTCAAGACGGTCGAGGTCAAGGGCACCGACGCCGTGGCCACCGACACCGGCAACAACAAGCACAACGTCACAGTGCCCGACTGCTCGGGCGGCGGTGTGTGCTGGGCCACGAGCCTGGCGGGCCAGGCCGACATCAAGTTCGACACCAACAGCAGCGGCACCTACCTGCTGAGCGTGCTGCTCCCGAACATCATCCTTGTCGTCCTGATCGCCGCCTTCATGTGGTGGGTGTTGCGCCAGACGCAGAGCGGCAACAACCAGGCGATCTCGTTCGGACGATCGCGCGCGCGCCTGATCGCCGGCGACAAGCCCGCGATCACCTTCGCGGACGTGGCGGGGGTGGACGAGGCGAAACAGGAGCTGAGCGAGATCGTCGAGTTCCTGAAATATCCGGAGAAGTTCGTCGCCCTCGGAGCGCGCATTCCCAAGGGCGTGCTGCTGGTCGGGCCCCCCGGCACCGGCAAGACGCTGCTGAGCAAGGCCGTCGCCGGTGAGGCCGGCGTGCCCTTCTTCTCGATCTCAGGTTCCGAGTTCGTGGAGATGTTCGTCGGCGTCGGCGCGAGCCGTGTCCGCGACCTCTTCGACCAGGCCAAGAAGAACTCGCCTTGCATCGTGTTCGTGGATGAGATCGATGCCGTCGGCCGCCAGCGGGGCGCCGGCCTCGGCGGCGGACACGACGAGCGCGAGCAGACCCTCAACCAGCTGCTCGTCGAGATGGACGGCTTCGACACCAACACGCACGTGATCGTCATCGCCGCGACCAACCGGCCGGACGTGCTCGACCCGGCGCTGCTACGCCCCGGGCGCTTCGACCGCCATGTCACCCTCGACCGGCCCGACATCAAGGGGCGCCGCTCCATCCTCGACGTTCACGCGCGCAACAAGCCCCTGGACTCGACCGTCGATCTCGACGTGCTCGCCCGCCAGACGCCAGGCTTCAGTGGAGCGGACCTCGCGAACCTGATCAACGAAGCGGCGATCCTCGCCGCCCGCGCGAACAAGAAGGTGATCGGGATGGACGAGCTCGAGGAGGCGATCGCGCGCGTGATCGCGGGCCCCGAGCGGAAGAGCCGGCGCATCTCGGAGCACGAGAAGGAGGTCATCGCCTACCACGAGACGGGTCACGCGCTGGTCATGAAGGCGCTTCCGCACGCGGACCCGGTGCACAAGGTCTCGATCATCTCTCGAGGCATGGCGCTCGGCTGGACGCTCAGTCTCCCGTCGGAGGACAAGTACCTGATCTCGAAAGACGAGCTCATGGACCAGATCGCCGGGATCATGGGCGGCCGGGTGGCCGAGGAGATCGTCTTCGGCGACGTCACCTCGGGCGCCGAGAACGACATCCAGAAGGCGACACAGATGGCTCGGCGAATGGTGACTCAGTGGGGAATGTCGGAGAAGCTGGGCACCGTCGCGATGGGCCATAAGGAGGAGCTCGTGTTCCTCGGCCGCGACCTCGGCGAGCAGCGCAACTACTCGGAAGAGATCGCGGCGGTGATCGACGAGGAGATCCGGTCCATCATCAATCACGGCTACCAGACCGCCAAGGGCATCCTCACAGCCCAGCGCCTCAAGATGGACGCGGTGGTCGAGCAGCTCAAGATCGTGGAGACCCTCGACGGCAAGCAGCTCGACGAGATCCTTGCCCGCGAGTCGCCGCCCGCAGCGGCTGCGTCCTCGACCGCGTCCTAGCTGACGGCCGACCGACTCTTTGTAGCCGGTCGGGGCAGGCTGGGCCGCAGCCTCTCGCGCGCGCTCCCGGCTCGCCTGCTGCCGGCGCGAAACGGTTTTGTGCCGCCTGACAGCGGCCTCGTGTTCCTTGCCGTTCCGGACGGCTCCGTCTCCGAGATGGCGTCACGGATCGCCGGTCTGAAGCCTGGGCCGGCGGTGAGCTTCGTCCACCTGAGCGGCGCGCTCGGACTGGACGTGCTCGAGGCGCTGAAGCCGCGGGCGGTCGGTTCGTTTCATCCCCTGCAGTCGTTCCCCGCTCCGCGAGGATCCGAGGCCTTTCGGGGCATCACGATCGCAATCGACGCCAGCACGCCGGCCCTGAAGCGCCGGCTCTCTGCGCTGGCGCGCAGGCTGGGGGCGCGCCCGAAGCCGGTCGGAGACGCGCAGCGGGTCGTGTACCACGCGGCCGCCGTCTTTGCCTCCAACTACGTCGACGTGGTGGTGGCGGAGGCGGTGAGGATGCTGCAGGGGATTGGCTGGAGCGAGGGCGAAGCCACGCGAGCGCTGCTGCCGCTAGTCGACGGTTCCGTGCAGAACATCCGCCGGCGGGGCGTGGTGGAGGGGCTGACCGGACCGATCCGCCGGGGCGATGCGGGGACCGTGAGGCGTCACCTGGAAGCTGTGGACAACCCCGGTCTTTATCGTATGCTCGGCGCGATCACGCTCGAGATCGCGCGCAAAGCGGGGCTCGACCCCGCCGCGGCCGAGCGGGTGCGTAGGGCGCTGACCCCTGAAGTGGCAGCGACCCGAAGGAGAGTGCGTCGATGACCACGGTGCTGGACGTCCAGCGTTTCAAAGACGAAAGCCGCCGTTTCACCATGCTCACTGCCTACGACTTCCTGAGCGCTCAGATCCTCGACCAGGCCGGCATTCCGATCCTGTTGGTGGGCGACAGTCTCGGCATGGTGATGCTGGGCTACCCGACCACGCTGCCGGTGACGATGGACGAGATGATCCATCACGCCAAGGCGGTCTCGCGTGGCGCGCGCCAGGCCCTGCTGGTGGGCGATATGCCGTTCATGTCGTATCACTCTTCGACCGAGCAGGCGATCGAAAGCGCCGGGCGATTCGTCAAGGAAGGCGGCATGCACGCCGTCAAGCTGGAGGGCGGCGGCAGGATCGCCGAGCTCACCCAGCGACTGACCGGTATGGGGATCCCGGTGATGGGCCATCTCGGCCTGACGCCGCAGTTCGTGCACCAGATGGGCGGATTCAAGGTGCAGGGCAAGACCGAGGCGCAGGCGGCCAGGATCCTCGCCGACGCCCGCGAGCTCGAGGCCGCCGGTGCCTTCAGCCTCGTGCTGGAAGGCGTTCCCACGGCAGTGGCAAGCCGCGTGACCAAATCCCTGCGGATCCCGACCATCGGCATCGGCGCCGGGCCACAGACCGACGGGCAGGTGCTTGTGTTCCACGACTTCGTGGGGCTGACCACGGGCAAGGCACCGAAGTTCGTGAAGCGGTATGCCAACCTGGCCGACGAGATCTCTCGCGCCGCGCAGCGGTTCTCGGACGACGTCCGAAATGGGACGTTCCCCGGGCCGGAGCATGAGTACACGGCCAACGGATCGACGCCGCATGCGGAGTCGAAGCGGGATGAGGTCAAGTACGGGGCCGGATAGCGGTCCGGTCGTAGTCGATTCGCCGGTGCGACTGCGGGAGCTGTCCCGCGGATGGCATCGTGCCGGCGAGGTGGTCGGCCTCGTGCCCACGATGGGGGCGCTGCATGCGGGCCACATGAGCCTGGTCGACCGTGCCCGAGCGGAGAACACGAAGGTGGTCGTCAGCATCTTCGTGAATCCATTGCAGTTCGGGCCCAGGGAGGACTTCCAGCGCTATCCGAGGCCCGTGGCCGCCGACCTCGAGCTGCTGCGGCGGGCATCTATCGACGCCGTCTACATGCCGCGTCCCGAGGCGATGTACCCGCCCGAGGCGAGCACGCGCGTCAGCGTCGGCGGCCTGACGTCGCGGTTGGAGGGCCTTGCGCGTCCAGGCCACTTCGAGGGCGTGGCCACAGTGGTCGCGAAGCTGTTCTGGGCGTCGGAGGCGGATCGAGCCTACTTCGGTCAGAAGGATGCTCAACAGGTGGCGGTGGTGAAGCGGCTGGCGGCCGATCTCGACTCCGGCGTCGAGATCAGGGTCGGTCCCACGGTGCGCGAGGCCGACGGCCTGGCGGTGAGCTCGAGGAATGCTTACCTCGACGCGCGTGAGCGCCAGGCCGCGGCGAGCCTCAGCATGGCCCTCCGCAAAGCCGCCGATGCCTACCAGGCGGGAGAGCGCGCCCTCGCGATTCTTCACGGCACGCTGCTGGAAGAGCTGGGCCGGGAGCCGCTCGCGCAGGTCGACTACGCCGAGCTGGTCGATCCCGAGGACTTTGAGGGGCCGGGAACGCTGGCGGTGCTTGCGGTTCGGATCGGCCGGACACGCCTGATCGACAACCACGATCTCGCCAAACCCTTCCCGGGATGAGCGGCACCCGTGAGTTACAATTGGAGTTCGTTTGGCGGAGGCCGCAATTGACGACCAAGACCACACCAATAATCTCTAGGGGGTTCTTACGTTGGCTAATGATTTTGGGGCTGTCCTGACCGAGCCTGAGGAGGCGACCGAACAGGACGACCCGTCAGCCGCGATGACGATGGAGGACTACCTCCACTATGAGGAGGAGGCCTTCAAGACCCCCAATCATGGGGACATCGTCGACGGCATCGTCGTGCGCGTTGATCCGGATGAGGTCCTGGTCGACATCGGCGCCAAGGCCGAGGGCGTGATCTCGAGCAAAGAGCTTGGACTGCGCGGCGAGGTCGACTCGCTCGGTCTCGAACCTGGCGACCAGATCAAGGTGTTCGTGCTCCAGCCTGAGAACGAGGAGGGCAACGTCGTCCTCAGCCTCCGGCGGGCTCGCGCCGAGACCACCTGGCTCGTGGCGGCTGAGAAGCAGACCGACGGGTCGGTGATCGAGGCCGACGTCCGCGAGCAGAACAAGGGCGGCCTGATCGTCAACGTGCTCGGACTGCGTGGGTTCCTGCCCTCCAGCCAGGTGGCGCGCGCATACGCGGGCAGCCTGGAGTCGTTGGTCGGCCAGCGGATCCCGGTCAAGATCCTGGAGGTCAACCGGAAGCGGAACCGGCTGATCGTCAGCCAGAAGGCAGCCGAGGACGAGGATCGAGCGCGCAAGCGGGAGGAGCTGTTCAGCCGCCTCCAGACCGGGACCACCGTGAAGGGGACTGTCTCCGGCATCACGAGCTATGGCGCCTTCGTCGACATCGGCGGGGCGGACGGCCTGATCCACATCTCCGAGCTGTCCTGGGACCGGGTGTCCAAGGTGACCGACGTGCTTCAGCTCGGCGAAGAGGTGACCGTGAAGGTCATCAAGCTCGACCCCGAGCAGACCCGGATCTCGCTTTCGCTGCGCCAGCTGCAGCAGGATCCATGGGAACGGCTGGTCCAGTCGATGCCGATCGGATCTATCGTCGAGGGCCAGGTCACCAAAACCAAGAAGTACGGGGCTTTCCTTCAGATCATGCCCGGCATCGAAGGGCTGCTTCACATCTCGGAGCTGTCCTGGGACCACGTGGAGCGGACCGAGGACGTGCTGAAGGTTGGTGAGGACCTGCAGGTGAAGGTGATCGGGATCGACACCGCGCGCCGGCGGATCTCGCTGAGCCTGAAGCAGCTTTCGGCGCCGCCGGCCGCCCTGGCCGGCAGCCGGGTTGGCCGCTCGGAAAGCTACCCCGAACCTGACGAGGAAGACGAGTCCTAGTCTTCTAGTTGCGTGGCGTCAGGCAGTCGCCAGGCCACCATTGGCCGCCAGGCGCTGTTTGGCCGGTAACCAGTAGGGATCGATGGTGAGCGCCATCTGGTAGTCGGCGCGTGCCTGCGCGACGTCTCCCGTCCGCAGCTCCTCGTCACCCAGCTCGACGTACAGCGACGGATCGGTGGACCCCAGCCGCGCCGCCAGTCGAAGCTCGGACAGGCCCTGCTGCTGAGATCCCTGTCCGATCAATCTCTCGCCGAACGCACGGTGGTACTGCGACTGAAGCGGATCGACCTGCACCGCAAGATCGGAGCGGCCCTCGGAGTACCAAGCCTCAGCCAGGATCGGCAGGGCGGCCAGACCCACGGCGACAAGCGCAAGCGCCAGCGCCTCCACCACCCGCAGCAGGCCGCCCCCGGGTCGCGCCCGCTCGAAGAGCTCGTTCGCGCTGGGCAGCTCCTCCCCTTGAATCGAGCGCACGGCCGACCAGCCGGTGCCGGCCAGCAACCAGAACGGGCCGGTCGCCGGCGCCCAGTCGAAGTTGAAAGCGACCCACACCGTGTAGGCGATGCAGGCGGCTCCGACAGCCCCGATCGTGCCCACTCGAACCGGCCTCGACCCGTGGGCTGGTGGCGCATGCCGGTAGCGCCAGAGCCCACGCAGCAGCACCACAAGCACAATTCCGAGCGCCACGAGTCCAACCAGTCCCTGGGTGGCAGCCAGATCCAGCGGCCCCGAGTGCGCCCGATCAAAGGTCACGCCGGGTGACCAGTCACCGGTCAGAAAGCGGCCGAACACAAGCCCGGTGGCGTCCTCGCCCCAGCCCACCAGCGGGCTTGCGCTGATCATCCGGACGGCGTCCGGATACAGATGCAGGCGGGTGGGCCCAGGGTCTCCGTTGAGATTTCGCAGGGGTGAGAAAAGGATCGCCAGCAGCGCGAGCCCGACCACCGCGGTCGCCGCGACACCGATCAGGGCGGCGGCGCGTCCCCTCGCCGCGAACACAGCCAGCGCCAGGCAGCCCGCCAGCGTTGCGAGGGCGCCGCCCCGAGACGTGGAGACGATCAGCCCCCCGACCATGACGGCCGAGCACAGGAGCCAGAGCGGAGAGGCCCAGTCGAATCTCAGCAAGCGGGCCACGGACAGTGGCATCGCCAGGGCGATCAGGGCTCCCAGCAGGTTGGCGTTGCCGAGATTACCGTCCGGGCGGAACGGGACATGGATCCACCATTGGGCGATCGCCTCGAGCGAGGCCAGAGCGGTTCCAATCACAAAGGCCACGATCACGGCGCTTCGCGACAGCTCGCTCCGCAAGAGCCAGACCGGGACCGCGAGCAGACCCAGGTAGGCGAGCCGCATGGGCAGCGACTCGTATCGCGTGTAGCCGCCAACCAGGCTGAGGGGCCATGAGGAGGAGAATGCAAACGCGAGCAGGGCGGCCGCCGCCGCGGCCAGCAGAGGCCACCGCAGGGCTCCCAGGCTCGGCCTTCCGTGAACAAGAGCAGCCAGGCCGGCGCCCAGGCACGCCCCGGCGATGACGACAGAGGCCCTGGGGAGGATGAATGCATCCACCAGGTTGGGTAGAAAGAAGGTCGGAATGGCGAGGGCCACCAGAGCGGGGAACCATCCGGCAAGGGGCGTCGAGACTGATCTCAAGGCGCCTCCCGTAATGGAATCTGTGAGGTGAGGCGGACGGTATATTACTTGCACAGTGCTGCAGGCACGAGAGTTATCAGATCGAGGAGGTGCTGGCCCCACCGAGTCGCCGGAGTCCGAATAGACAGAGGACCTTCATGAGCACCATGTATCCGTTCGAGAGATTTACTGAGCGAGCCAAGAAGGTTCTGACGCTCGCACAGGAAGAAGCAGAAAGATCCCACCACAGCTACATAGGGACCGAGCACCTACTTCTGGGCCTACTCCGCGAAGGTGAGGGCCTCGCCGCCAAGGTTCTGAACAACCTCGGCGTCGAGATCGGCAAAGTCCGCCAGACGATCGAGTCGGTTCTGGGTCGCAACGAGCGGATCATCATCCAGCAGATCATCCCGACCTCGCGCGTCAAGAAGGTGATCGAGATCTCCTTCGAGGAAGCGCGCCGGATGGGACACAACTACGTCGGTACCGAGCACCTGTTGCTTGGCCTGCTCATCGAGGGAGAGGGCATCGCGGCCCATGTGCTCGAAGATCTCGGCGCGACGCTCGACAAGGTCCGCTCCGAGATCGAGCGCCTGCTGCACGACTCGAGCGCCGAAACCGAGGCCGAGCCCGCGCCGAAGAAGCCGTCCAAGACTCCGTTGCTGGACCAGTTCGGTCGCGACCTCACTGAGCTCGCGCGCCGAAATCAGCTGGACCCGGTCATCGGGCGGGAGATGGAGATCGAGCGCGTGATCCAGATCCTCAGCCGCCGCACGAAGAACAACCCGGCTCTCATCGGCGAGCCTGGCGTCGGCAAGACAGCTATTGCTGAAGGCCTCGCGCAGCAGATCAACCTCGGCAACGTGCCCGAGTCGCTGCAGCACAAGCGCGTGCTCACTCTCGACATGGGCGCCCTGGTCGCCGGCACGAAGTACCGCGGTGAGTTTGAGGAGCGACTCAAGAAGATCCTTGACGAGATCCGCTCGAGCCGCGAGGTCGTGCTCTTCATCGATGAGCTGCACACGCTGGTCGGCGCAGGCGCCGCCGAAGGCGCGATCGACGCCGCCAACATCCTCAAGCCCGCGCTCGCGCGCGGCGAGATTCAGTGCATCGGCGCCACGACCCTCAACGAGTACCGCAAGTACATCGAGAAGGACGCCGCTCTCGAGCGCCGGTTCCAACCGGTGTTCGTGGATCAACCTACGTTGGCCGAGACGATCGACATTCTCAATGGCGTCAAGTCGCTCTACGAGAAGCATCACCGGGTGACCATCACGGAAGCGGCCGTTCACGCGGCGGCGGTGTTGAGCGACCGATATGTGAGCGACCGGGCCCTGCCCGACAAGGCGATCGACCTCATCGACGAGGCCTCGGCTCGCGTCCGCATGAAGCTGACGACCACGCCCGACGAGCTGAAGGAGCTTCAGAAGGAGATCAAGAAGCAGCGGGTCGACCAGGACGATTCGGTCAACAAGCAGGACTTCGAGGCCGCCGCCGCCGTCCGCGACAAGGTCAAGAAGCTGCAGGACAAGCTAGCGCTGAAGGAAGCCGCCTGGCGCGACAAGCTGGGCGAGACGGTGCCTGAGGTGAGCGAGGAGCACATCGCACAGATCGTGGCCGCATGGACCGGCGTTCCGGTGTCGCGACTCGTCGAGGAGGAGACAGCTCGACTGTTGCGCATGGAAGAAGAGATTCACAAGCGCATGGTGGGCCAGGACGAGGCGATCCTCACCGTCTCGCAGGCCGTGCGGCGGGCACGCGCAGGCCTCAAGGACCCACGCCGCCCGATTGGCTCCTTCATCTTCCTTGGCCCGACCGGTATTGGAAAGACCGAGCTGGCGCGTGCGCTCGCGGAGTACCTGTTCGACTCCGAGGACGCGCTCATCAAGCTCGACATGTCGGAGTTCATGGAGCGGCACACGACTGCGCGATTGGTTGGATCACCTCCGGGCTACGTCGGATACGACGAGGGCGGTCAGCTCACCGAGGCAGTGAGGCGGAGGCCCTACTCGGTGATTCTTTTCGACGAGATCGAGAAGGCGCACCCCGAGGTCTTCAACATGCTGCTGCAGATCCTCGAGGACGGCCGGCTCAGTGACGCGAAGGGCAAGGTGGTGAACTTCGCGAACACCGTGATCATCATGACCTCGAACCTCGGCATTCGGGACGTGAACCAGGCCGGAACCGCGCTGGGTTTCCAGCCCGCTGTGGTCGACGAATCAGAGGAAGTCGAGCGGCGGCACAAGAACACCAAAGAGAAGATCGACGAAGAGCTGAAGCGGATGTTCAGGCCGGAGTTCCTCAACCGCGTCGACGCGGTGGTGGTGTTCAAGAGCCTGACGACCCAGCAGATCCGGCAGATCGTGGACCTGCAGCTGGATCGGCTCGGCAAGCACCTGGTCGAGCAGCAGATCACCATCGAGGTGACCGACGCAGCCAAGGACCTGCTTGCGAAAGAGGGCTACGACCGCATCTACGGAGCGCGCCCGCTGCGGCGGGTGATCACCAGCCGGATCGAAGACCAGCTGTCGGAGCACCTGCTGCGCGGAAAGATCGCGCGTGGCGACACCGTGCAGATCGACGTCGAAGGCGAGGACGCCCTCAAGTTCACGCCCGTGAAGCATCGCCACAAGGAGCCGGCCGGGACCGGCGCCGCCGCGAAACCGTAGCTCGCGCTCGACCGCAGGGCTTTCTGAAGGGCCGCTGCTGCCGGCACTGGCGGATTCCTCGCTTCGATGAAAGCCGCGGTTGCCGGCAACCGTGCAGTTCGAGCCCAAAGCGTGGGCATCGTGGCGGCGGCGGCGGCGACAATGACTCCCCATGAGCGTCCCGGTGCCGCTCCGCCTACGCCCACTCGAGATTGGCGACGTCCTCGACGAGATCTTCCGAATGTACCGCCGGCACTTCCTCCTCCTCGCCGGCATAGCGGTGGTGTTCTCCGTGCCGCTGGCGGCCCTCGCCGGCTATGGCTTCTTCGCGCTCTTCAGCGATTTGATCGGGCAGGCCAGCTCGGGCCAGACGCCGGACCTGAACGCGTTCGCGCCGTCGCTCATCGCGCTGGGTGTGGGCAGCGTCATCAACTTTGCGATCACGCCGCTTCTGTACGGCGCTCTGTCCGCCGCCATCTGCCAGTCCGCCGCCGGACGGCCGGTGACCTGGTGGGGCGCGATCAAAGCAGCTCTCAGGCGGTACCTGCACGTCGCCGGCTACCTCATCCTCCTGGTCCTCATGTCGATCGCCTTCTGCCTGTTCCCGTTGTGGATCTGGATTGCAGTCGGTTGGGTGGCGGTGCTGCCGGCGATGTTTGTCGAGAACATCGGTCTCATCGACGCGATGAGGCGGAGCTGGAACCTCGTTCAGGGCCGCTGGTGGCGGACCTTCTTCATCCTCTTCCTCGTCTTCGTCCTCAACTACGTGGTGTACCTCGCGTTAGGCGCATTCCTCTACCTGGGCCAGAGCCTGCTGTCGATCTTTGTCTCGCCATATCTCGCCGTCGCGCTCTATGAGGGCGGCGTCGTCCTGGCGAGTGCGCTGACCCATCCGATCCTGCAGATCGCGATAGTGCTCGTCTACTTCGACCTCAGGGTTCGCAAGGAAGCGCTTGACCTGTTCCAGCTGGCGCAGCACGTGGCCGCGCCCGCGTGACCTCGGGCAAGGCTGCTGCCGAAGTTCTGAGCGCCCGCACGCTCTTCGCGCTGCCGGCGGCGATTGCGCTGTTCGTGCTCACCTCACCCGGCGGCGCGTGGGCGGACGCACCCACCCCGACCTATGAACACGCAGTCTCGAGCGCCCTTGACATCGTCCGCCAGGCCTCGTCCGGTGACGTCAACGCCGCGCAGCAGGCGAGCGCGATCCTCAAGGCCGGCACTGGACTGACTCAGCCGGAGATCCTCGCCGACCTGACCGCGACACCACCCGCGTTCGCTGATGCACAGAAGCGGCTGACTGCGCTGCTCGACGCCATCGAGCACCCCGCCACCACCGCCGACCCATCCCTCGCCCAGTCCAGGCTGCACGAGGTGCTGTCGATGTCGCGCTACGACGCGCTCCATCGGCAGCCTTCCGCACTCGACAACTTCGCGCAGTGGGTGCGTGATCGAATCAACGACCTCCTGCGAGCGATCTTTGGCAACACCGGTCCTACCGGATCTGTTGCCACCTGGATCGTCTACACGGCCGGCTTGCTGATCATGGCCGGCGTCGCATTGTTCGTCTTCTACTCCACGCGCGGACGGTTCTCAGGCGGCTTCGCGGTCAAAGGCGTCGAAGGCCCTCACACGCCCGCCGACTTTTTTGCCGAGGCAGACCGGCTTGCCGCCAGAGGTGACAGGGTCGCCGCGATCCGCGCCCTATGCGCCGGCGTCGCCGCCACGCTCGCCGGTGAGCGCACCTGGGAAGGCAGCCCGCTGACGGTGCGGGAGATCTTCCAGCGTGCACCTGATCCGGCGCGGCTGCGCCCGCTCCTGCTGCCGTTCGAGGCAGCTGTGTATGGCGGCCGCGAGGTCGACGAGGAAGCTTACGGGCGGGCGGCGGCGGTGGCTGAGCAGTTCCGGGCGCCGGTCGAGAAGGCGGCATGAGGGGAGCGCGCGCGTGGATCGCCGGCGCCGTCATTCTCCTCGCCCTGTTCGGTGCAGTCGTCGTCGGGCAGCAGCATCCGGACTCGCCGGAGCACAGCACCAACAGCGACGCCGCGAATGGCGCCTCGGCGCTGATGCTGTTCGCGTCGGCGATGGGCCACCCGACAAAACAGATCGCCGGTTCGTTCGCGCCGCCAACCGCGAACGGCCTCATGGTCGTCCTGACGCCGATCAGCACCTTCAGCTCGAGCGAGGCAACCGACACGGCTGCGTGGGTGCGACAGGGTGGCGTCCTGGTTTACGCAAGCGAGTCGGGCGATTCTGAGCTCGACGGCGCGCTCGGGGTGCAGCGGATCCCGGCGCTGGTGGGCGTGTCGACTGTCAACTCCGCCGGGCCGATGGTGCAAGGCGTGGAGCGGGTCGCGGGCGGTGACTACGCCCAGCCCTTCCGGACGACCCCTGACCAGGTCGCGCTGCTCCGCGTCGGCCCATACGTCGTCGCCTACCTGCAGCGTATGGGTGCCGGCACGGTCATAGTCCTCGGCGATCCGCTCGAGCTGTGCAACGGCTATCTGGACAAGGCCGACAACGGGCGCCTGGCGGCCGACCTGCTCGGTCTTGTCGATGCCGGCGCGCCGGTGGCCTTCGACGAGTTTCACCACGGACTCACCATCACCGACCTCACACCGTCGGCCTGGATCCTGACGCCATGGGGCGCGGCGCTTTTATGGCTCATCGTCGCGGTGTTCCTGGGACTTCTTCTGCGCGGGCGCAGGTTTGGCCCCCTCATACCGCGGCGGGCCGAGGCGTCGCGGGCCGAGGCGGAGTGGACCGTGGCGGTCGGTGAGCTGCTGCGCCGCGCGGGCGCGAGAGCGGTTACTTTGGGTGTGCTCGCTAATGCGAGCGAACGCGCGGTGGCGGCGAGCACCGGCCTACCCGTGCAGCCGCGCGAGCGTTTCTGGCAAGCGCTCTGGCAGCGCGCCCCCGAGGTCGCCGCCGAGCTGGATTCCGCGGAGCGGGCTCTTTACAGCTCCGCCAGCAACGAGCGAGACCTGCTGCACGCAGCGCAGCGCCTGCACCGAATCGCCTATCCAGTCTCTGAAGAACGCAGGAGGCGCCGTCCACAATGAACAAGGAAACGCAATGACCGCAAACGTCGCCACGGCCACCGACTTCTACAGCCGGTTTCGTGAGCAGCTCACCAAAGCGATAGTCGGACAGGAGGACGCCATCCGCCTGTGCGCGGTCGCACTCATCGCTCGCGGACACGTGCTGCTCGAGGGCGTGCCGGGTACCGGCAAGACTCTGCTGGCCAAGGCGATCGCCCGCGCGCTCGCGCTGGACTACGGCCGCGTTCAGTTCACGCCCGACCTCATGCCGGCGGACATCCTTGGCACTTCGGTATACGACCTCACGACCCGCACGTTCTCGCTGCGGCGAGGGCCGATCTTCACCAACGTTCTACTCGCGGACGAGATCAACCGAGCCCCGGCCAAGGTGCAGTCCGCACTGCTGGAGGCGATGGAGGAGGGGGGCGTGACCCTGGAAGGGCAGCAGCTGGCGCTGCCTCAGCCGTTCTTCGTGCTTGCGACGCAGAACCCGGTCGAGTACGAGGGGACCTATCCCCTGCCGGAAGCACAGCAGGACAGGTTCCTGTTCAAGGTCCGGCTCGATTACCCATCGGCCGCAGACGAGATGGAGGTCCTGCGGCGCTGGGAGTCGGGAATCGAGCTCAAAGACCCGACGAAGGCCGGCGTCGAGCCGGCGCTTGGCGCCGCTGACGTGGAAGCCTGCAGGCGGCAGGTGGCGGGAGTGGTGCTGGACGAAAAGATCCGCCGCTACGTCGTCGAGCTTGCGATCGCGACCCGCAACTCACCCGAGATCGCTCTCGGCGCGAGCACGCGAGCCGAGGTGCTGCTCATGCTGGCGGCGCGCGTGCTGGCCGCCTTCGACGGATCCGAGTTCGTGACCCCGGACCACGTCAAGGCGATCCTGGCCCCCGCCTTCAGGCATCGCCTCCTGCTGCGTCCCGAGGCTGAGGTGGCCGGCCAGACGCCGGACAGCGTGCTCGAGTCGGTGGCCGCGCGGGTGGTGCCGCCGCGCTGACGCGGCGCTAGAGATGCTTCGCGGTCTCTCTCCACAACCGCGCCTGCTGTGGGCGATCGCCATCGGCGCCGGTCTGATTGCGCTGGCCGTGGCGGCGCCCGTGCTGGTGCTGCTGGCGGTGCTGTATCACGTCGGTCTGGCGGCCGTGGTCGCTCGTGACCTGGCGATGCTTCCGACGTCCGGCTCTTACCGCGCGCGGCGGATCATGCCTGAGCCCTTCTCTCTAGGCGAGCACGAAGAGGTGAAGGTGATGATCACCAATCCCGCCGCGGCCGGCCTGAAGGCGCGACTTGCCGATCATGCCCCGGCCGGCCTCAATCCAAGGCCCCGCGAGATCGGCGGCAGCTTCGACCCGAAGGGCGGCATCGCGCTCTCGTACGCGACGTCCTCGCCGCGACGCGGTGCCTTCCGGTTCGGCCAGATGGATCTACAGGTTTCCCGCCAGGACGGCTGGCTGCGCCGCCAGGTGCGCCTGCAGCTGCCGCACGACGTCGCTGTGTTCCCGAACATCGTCGCCATCAAGCGCATCCAGCTGACGCTGCGCCGGGGCCTGCGCGCGCTGGTCGGGCAGCGGCGCGCGAAGCCGCCGGGCGCGTCCACCGCTTTTGCTGGACTGCGCGACTACGTGAGGGGAGACGACGTGAGGCGCATCAGCTGGACCGCGACCGCGCGCCGCGACCGGCCGGTGATGGTCGAGGTCGAGGCTGAGCGCGGCCAGCAGGTGATGATCGCCATCGACTGCGGCCGGCTGATGACCGCGCCGGCAGGAGAGCTCGACAAGCTGGACCATGCAGTCAATGCCGCGCTGATGCTGGCCTGGGTCGCGCAGGCCCATGGCGACAGGGTCGGGCTCATGACCTTCGACGATCGCGTCACCGGCTTCATCAAGCCGGAGCGGGGAACCACACAGCTTCATCTCCTGACCCAGGCGCTGTACGCGATCAAAGCTTCGTACGTCGAGCCCGACTTCGGGCATGCGCTGACGCACCTGGCCCTGCGCGTGGGCCGGAGGTCGATGGTCGTGATCCTCACCGACGTGCAGGACCCCAACGCGTCGCGCGAGCTGGTGGCCCACTGCCTCCGCCTCGCCGCCCGCCATCTCGTGTTGGTGGTGGCGATGAGCGATCCGGAGGTACTGAGCGCTCGTTACGCTCCGGTCACATCGTCCGGGCGGGCATATCAGTGGGCGGCGATGGAAGAGTTCGTCGCCAGCCGCCGCGAGAGCTTCGAGCTGCTGCGCAAGGGCGGAGTGCTCGGGCTCGACGTGGTCGCCGGCAGCCTCAGCCCTGCGCTGGTCGAGCGCTACCTGGAGCTCAAGGAGAGGGCGCTCCTCTAGGGGCGGTCGCGCGACGGCGGTCGGTCCTGCCCGCAAGCAGGAGATACGCGTACAGGAGAGAACCTGTGCTCAGCCCGATGAGGAGCTTGGCCGCGAAGGGTGCATCCGATGGCGAGATGTTGCCTTCGATGATTCCGGCCACGACCAGCAGCGGTGCGAGCCCGAGCACCAGCGTGAACGCTCGCCCAGTCGCGATGACCAGGGCGTCCGAGCGCTTTCGATTTCCAGGTGAAACGAGCGCCCAACCCATCAGCAGGCCGCCTCCGCCGATAGCGACCACAATCGACAGCTCGAGGACGCCATGCGCGATCACGAAATCAAACAGGCCACCCCCGAGCCCGTAGGCCTGTGTGAGGCCGAAAAGCCCGCCGAGGCTGATGCCGTTGGTGATCATCACCCAGATCACGGGCAAGCCGAAGACGACTCCGAAGGCAAATGCGAGAAAGACGACTCCGATGTTGTTGGTCATTATCGCCCCGGCCGCCTGGATCCTCTCGTCGGGTGGGATGTGAGTCCAGAGCTCGTGGTGGTGGACCTTGTCGATCAGATCCGCCGGCGCGATCCCGTAGGCGGCGTCGGGGTTCGCGAGCACTACGAAGAACGCGATGGTCGCGGGTCCGAACAGCAGCGCGGCCGACGCCAGAAGGTACGGCCACGCCCCCCGGTACGTCTGCGGGAGCGTGTGGGTGTAGAAGGTGCGCGCCCGCCCCCACGCATCACCGCCGCGCCGGTAGACGACACCGTGACCACGCGCGACAAGGCCGTTCAAGTAGCGGCGGACAGGCTCGTCGGGCCAGTCGCGCTGGGCTCGGGCAAGGTCGGCCGTCGCCCGGCGGTAGAGCGCCGCGAGGGTGAGCACCTGCATCGGGTGCAGCGGGTTCAGGCGCCCGGCGCTGCCGCGGGCGATCAGGTTTTCGAGGCGGTTCCAGTCCTCGCGGCGGCTCGCAACGAACTCTTCGGCGCGCATTACGCAGCCCAAAATAGCCCAATGGAGCAGTCACTTCCCGAGAGTGAGCTGGTTGTCGCGACCCCCGAACGCGTCTCGTTCGACTACCAGGTGGCTGGCCTGGGGACCCGGGCCATCGCTCAGCTGCTCGACCTTCTGATCCTGTCCGCCATCCTGGTGGCGCTCTTTTTCGCTGGTTTGTTCGTCGGGATCGTGCTCGACTCGGGGGTGGTGGCGAACCTCATGTGGATCCTGGGCAGCTTCGTCGTGATCTTCGGCTATTTCTGGGTCAGCGAGGCCATGTGGTCAGGACAGACGATCGGCAAGAAGGCGTTTCGACTGCGTGCTGTAGGCGATCGAGGTGAGCCGTTGACCCTCATCCAGGCCGGCATCCGCAACGTCGTCCGCGTCGTCGACTTCCTCCCCTACGGCTACGGCGTGGGTCTGATCGTGCTGTTCATCAACGGGAAGGGCAAACGGCTGGGAGACCTCGCCGCGGGCACCGTGGTGGTCAAGGATTCCGACCACGTCTGGCTCTGGCAGCTGCCCGGCGCCCGACCTGTTGACTTTCAAATGGCCTCCGGACAGCAAGCGCAGATGCCCTTGCCGCCGGGTTATCCGCCACCTCCTCCGCCGCTGATCCCGCCACCACCACCTGAGCCCCCGGCTCCGGGGCCCAGCCCATACACGCTGGCCTCGAACGCGGAAAGCATCCTGCGCCGCCTCGACCCCGAGCTCCGCCGCTTCGTGAGCTCGTACGCGCACCGCAGGCCCGCCCTGGGGTTGGAGCTTCGTGTGCAGCTCGCGGGCGGCATTCAGCCCGGTTTGCGCCGGGCCATGCCCGACATGTTCGAGCAGCAGGGTCCGCTGGCGACGCTGGACTACCTGGCCGACCTGGAGCGGGGGCTGGCGACCTAGCTCGACGCGGGTGGTCCGGTGGCGACCATTTGTGCCCGAATGGTGCAATCCCGGCCGCTGGATACGGCCATTTGCGCCCGAATTGCGGGTCAGCGCGGCGCCGCCGGGGGGCTCAGCAGCCAGCTCCTGATCTGGTCGGGGGTGATGTTGCCGCCGGTGACGATCACCGCGATCCTCCCGCCGCCCCACGTGACCCGAAGCTTCTTCGCCGCTGCGAGGCCGACTGCGCCGGCGGGCTCGACGATCAGGCCGGCGTCATTCATCAACATGCGCATCGCTTCGACGGTCTCGTCGTCGCTGACGTGGACCACGTCGTCCACTGTTTCCTTCATGTCTCTCACCGCGTCCGCGACCGGCGCGCGAACAGCGATGCCATCGGAGATGGTGGAGATGCTTTCAGTCGTGACAGCACGTCCCGCGCGCCACGACATCTCCATCGCAGGTGCGCCCTCTGGCACGACTCCGATCACGCGTGTGGAAGGTGACTCGCGCTTGATCCAGAGTCCCATGCCGGTGACCAATGCGCCGTCGCCCAGAGGAACGAGCACGGCGTCGATCGGTTTCTCCATCCGGCCCAGCTCGAGTGCGATGGTGCCTGCGCCTTCTGCGATCGGTGCGACCGCGCCGTCCTCGATGAAGATCGCGCCGGTTTCGTCCGCGCGCCTTCGCGCGGCGTCTTTGGCCCCGTCGAAATCGTCGCCCTCGAGGACGACCTCGGCGCCCAGCGCGCGCATGCGCTCGATCTTGAGGGGATTCGCGTTGGTGGCCGCGAACACCGTGATGGCAATTCCATGCCTGCGAGCGGAGTACGCCATGCCCTGGCCGAAGTTGCCGGCCGATGCGCAGACGTACCCGTGCTTGTGTGAGCCGAGTCGGTGAATCAGGTAATCGGTGCCGCGGCCCTTGAATGACCGGATCGGGTTAAGGCATTCGACCTTGAGAACGATGTCCAGCCCGAGCTGCTCACTGATCGGATCACAGACGTACTGCGGTGAATCTTTGAAAACGGAATCGATGACCTGATAGGCATCGGTGATCCGATCGATCGAAATTCGCTGCTCCACAGAGGCGAAGCATAAAAAAGCGCCACCCTGGGGGTAGTCAGGGTAGCGCCACAGCAGGGAGGGACCTTGGGGTGACCGCAGTCCTCTCAAAGATGAAACGCCTGCCTACGTAAAAAGCTACGAGTTCACTTGTAAAAACGACTCCGGGGCCACAAAGTGGGGTGGTGCCGAAGGCTTCGATCACTTTCGTCTGCACCGAATGCGGAGGAGAAACCCTTCGCTGGGCCGGTCAGTGCCCTCACTGTCAGGCGTGGAACACGCTCCAGGAGTTCCAGGCCCGCAAGCCCGAACCTGGCCGGCGGGCCAGGTCCGAGCCCAGACAGATTGGTGTTGGCGGCTCCTCACGCCCGGTACCCCTCACCGAGATCACGTCCGACAGCGCGCCTCGGCGCCGGATGGCGTGGGGAGAGCTCAACCGGGTGCTGGGCGGAGGCATCGTCCCCGGAAGCCTCGTGCTGGTCGGCGGTGAGCCTGGTGTCGGCAAGTCGACCCTGCTGATGCAGGCCGCGAGCCAGGTCGCGGGTGGAGGCGGCCAGGTCCTGTACGTCTCAGGCGAGGAGTCGAATCAGCAGGTCCACATGCGGGCTGACCGCCTTGGCGCGCTGGCGGAGAACATCCTCCTGCTGGCCGAGACCGACCTCGACGCGATCTGCGAGGCGATCACCGCGGTGCGGCCGGCCCTGGCGGTCATCGACTCCATCCAGACAGTCACCGACCCAGGCCTCTCAGGCACCGCCGGCAGCGTGACCCAGGTGCGGGAGTCGGCGGCCAGGCTCATGAGGCTGGCCAAGGAGGAGGCAATCCCGATCTTCCTCGTGGGCCATGTGACAAAAGAGGGAGCGATAGCTGGACCGAGGGTCCTTGAGCATATCGTTGACACGGTGCTTTTCATGGAAGGCGACCGCCGCCAGGAGCTTCGACTCCTGCGTGCGATGAAGAACCGATTCGGATCGGCCGAGGAGATCGGCGTCTTTGCCATGGGCGAGCATGGCCTGGAGGAGGTGCCGGACCCGTCGGCCGCGCTGCTGAGCAACGCGACCACCTCATCGCCAGGCACCGCTGTCGTCGTCGTCATCGAAGGCACCCGGCCGCTGCTGATCGAGGTGCAAAGCCTCGTCAACAAGAAGGAAGGCGGCTACCCGCCCCGGCGGGTAGCCAACGGATTCGACCTCAACCGCCTCCATATGCTGCTGGCGGTGCTCGACCGCCGAGGTGGCGTGCCGATGGGAGAGGCCGACGTTTTCGTGAACGTGGCGGGCGGCATCCGGATCACGGAACCAGCCGCCGACCTGGGACTCGCCCTGTCGATCGTCAGCAACCGACACAGCGAGCCACTGCCGGACGGCCTGGCTGTGGTCGGTGAGCTGGGACTGGCGGGCGAGGTCCGGCGCGTGGGCCAGCTCGAACGACGCCTCAACGAGGCGGCGCGGCACGGCTTCACCCGCGCATTGATTCCGGCCGGCTCGCGAGCCGCCCGGCCGTCCGGCCTCGAGGTGATCGAGGTGCGGACACTGGCGGAGGCTGTCTCCGCGCTCTTTTCTAAACACATCCGGTCCGGCGCATTCATAAAGGAGGCCGGGGTCTCGGTCTCCTGAGGAGGTTCCCGTGAGACGTTCCGATACCCTCGCCCAGAGAGCCGGGCTGGGGGTCGGGGTCGTTGGTGGCTTCGTCCTCGGTTACAGCCTGGTCCGCCTGTCGGGGATCACGCACCAGGGTTGGGTGCTGATCCTCCTGACGACGCTCGAAGGGCTGATCTTCGCGTACCTGGGCACGCCCTATGTGCTCGGCGGCTGGCGTGGATTCAACCGCGGCCTCATCAGCACCCCGCTTCCAGACCTGCTCAGCGGCCTCCTCGGCATGGTGGTCGGTCTTGTGATCGCCGTGCTGGTCGGCGTGTTCGTCCGTGAGCTCCCCTTCGGATATCTGCTCTCATCCATCCTGGCTCTGCTGCTCGCCGCGCTCGGCGCCTCGGTCGGCGTCACCAGGCGGGCCGAGCTCGCTGCGATCTTCTTCGGGGGTGCAGTCGAAGCGGGCAGCCACCGACTGACCAAGGTGCTGCTCGACACGTCGGTCATCATCGACGGCCGCATCCTCGACATCGCCAAGACCGGTTTCGTCGATATGCCACTCGTCATCCTCAGCTCGGTCTTGCGCGAGCTGCAGCTGGTGGCGGACTCCGCCGACGCCATGCGCCGCAGGCGGGGGCGTCGCGGGCTCGACGTCCTTACGGAGATGCAGAAGGAGGCCTCCATCACCCTCGAGGTGGTCGACGACGAGGCCACTCCGAGCACCGAGATCGACGCCCACCTCGTCCGCTATGCGAAGCGAAAAGGCTGGGCCATCATGACCAACGACTTCAACCTCAACCGCATAGCCCACCTCGAAGGAGTGGCTGTGCTGAACCTCAACGAGCTTGCTCAGGCGATGCGACCAGTCGCGATCCCGGGCGAGGAGATCATGGTCACCGTCGCGCGCGAGGGCAAAGAGCCTGGCCAGGGGGTCGGCAGCCTGGACGACGGGACGATGGTCGTGGTGCAGAACGGCCGGCGCCTGATCAACCAGACGATCAGCGCCGTGGTCACGTCTGTCATCCAGACCTCCGCCGGCCGGATGATCTTCGCCGAGCCGTTGGGCCAGGACGGACGGCGATCGGGAGCTCGCAACCGCCATGAAGAGTGAGGCATCGAGCGCCTGATGCCGTCAGTGGGAGCGATAGTGGCTGCGGCCGGCTCGGGCTCACGCCTGGGTCGCGGCAGCAAGGCGCTGGTGAGGCTCAACGGTCGTACCACCCTGGCCCGAGTCCTGGAGCTCTTCCTCTCGCTGGAGGAGGTGGACAGGATCGTCGTCGTAGGTCCTCCGGCGCGCCTCGAGACCGCCGAGCAGGAGGTGGCCGCGCTGCATCCAAGCAAGCCGGTTCTTGTCAGGCCCGGCGGCGAGAGCCGCCAGGAGTCGGTCCGGGCCGGGATCGCGGCGCTCGGCGAGTGTGACTACGTGCTGGTGCACGATGCCGCTCGACCTCTCGCCTCGCCTGCGCTGGTGCGCAGGGTGCTGGCGGCCGCGATCGAGTCGGGGGCGGCGTTTCCGGCCATCTCCCCCCGAGACGCGGTCAAGCGAGTGGAAGGCAACCGCCTGGTCGAGAGCCTCGACCGCTCGCGCGTGGTGCTCGCACAGACTCCGCAAGGCTTCGCCTACTCGCTGCTCGCGCGTGCACATCGTGAGGCGGCGGACGCGGGCCTCGTCGGCGACGATGACGCGCAGCTCGTGGCGGCCGCCGGCCACGCGGTCACCGTGGTCCAGGGCGATCCCGCGAACATCAAGCTGACGACGCCCGAGGACTTCGCCGTGGTCGAAGCCCTCATCAAAGAACAGGAAGCGGTCTCCTCCACTTGAGGGTCGGCATCGGCTACGACCTGCACCCTCTGCGCGAGGGCCGACCGCTCGTGATCGGCGGTGTGCGCATCGATCACCCGAGCGGCCTCGACGGTCACTCGGACGCCGACGTCCTCACTCATGCGGTCATCGACGCCATCCTCGGCGCCGCCGGTCTCGGCGACATCGGCGCTCACTTTCCGCCGGACGACTCGCGCTATCGGGACGCGTCGAGCATCGACCTGCTGGCCGAGGCGGCGCGCGTGGTCGCGAACGCGGGTTACCGGATCGTGAACATCGACAGCACCGTGGTCGCGCAGTCCCCACGATTGCAGCCGCACCTTGAGCAGATGAGCGGCAACATCGCCCACTGCCTGGGGCTCGACCACGGCTCAGTGAGTGTCAAGGCGACCTCGCCAGAGAAGATTGGTGCGCTCGGCGGCGGCGCCGGGATCGCAGCCCAGGCTGTCGCCCTTATCGACGCCACCTAGACTGACCCCTTCGTGACGCTCAGGCTGCACAACACGCTGACCGGCACGAAGGACGTCTTCGAGCCCCAGGAACCTGGCCAGGTCCGAATGTACACATGCGGGCCGACTGTATGGAACTACGCGCACGTGGGCAACCTGCGAGCGTTCCTCTTCTACGACCTGTTGCGTCGCCACCTGCAGGTGGCCGGTTTCCGGCTCGACCACGTGATGAACCTGACCGACATCGACGATCGGATCCTCGACGAGGCGAAGCACGCCCGCGTCACCATCGCCGAGTACACGCGACCATTCGCCGAGGCCTTCTTCGAGGACATGCGCGCCCTGCGCGCTCAGCCCGCCGAGCAGTTCCCACGCGCGACCGAACACATTCCCGAGATGGTGGCGATGATCTCCCACCTGCTGGAGCACGAGTACGCGTACGTCGCCGACGGCGACGTGTACTTCAGGATCGCGAGCTTCCCTCGCTACGGCGAGCTGTCGCACCTCGACCGCGCCGGGCTCCGCGCTGGGATTCGGGTTGCCACGGACAAGTACGAGAAGGAGTCGGTCTCCGATTTCGCGCTCTGGAAGAAGGCACAGCCCGACGACGATCGCCTCGGTGCGGCCTGGGATGCGCCGTTCGGAACGGGCAGGCCTGGCTGGCACATCGAGTGCTCAGCGATGAGCAAGCGCTACCTCGGCGAGACGCTCGACATCCACGCCGGTGGTGTGGACCTGATGTTTCCCCACCATGAGAACGAGATCGCCCAGTCGGAGGCGGCCAACGATAAGAAGTTCGCGCGCGTGTGGCTGCACTCCGAGCACCTCGCCGACGCGACAGGGGCAAAGATGTCGAAGAGCGCGGGCGGGTTCACGACGCTGCGCGATCTCACTGCGGCTGGACACGATCCACTGGTGGTGCGCTA
>VBFO01000149.1 GCA_005881025.1 Chloroflexota bacterium
GATCCGCGCGAGCGCGTTGACGCCATCGAGCAGGTCAACGGGCTGAGCGGGCCCGGGATCGAGGCGGGGGAGTCGCTGCAGCTGCCGCCTCCCTGAGCTCCTACCCCTACTGGGGCGACCCCACGGCGTAGGCTGCGGCCGTGCGGGTCGTCCTGGTCACCCGAGCCGGCTGCCACCTGTGTGACCAGGCGCTACGCCTCCTTCAAGAGCTCCAGATTCAGCCGGACGTGGTTGACGTCGACGCCGACGAGAAGCTGTTCCGCCTCTACGACTGGCGGGTGCCGGTGATCCTGGTCGAGGGCCGGGTTGTGCTCGAGGGCCACATCACCCCGGAGGCTCTGCGGACTGCGCTCCAGCCTCAGTCGTGACCGGTGCATACACCCGTTTGGCGCCAAAAACGCGCATCAACCACCGCTGAGGGACCCGTTTGGCGCCAAACGGGCGGGAGGAGCCGGCTCAGCGCCCACCCTTAGGTCATGCCAGGATGCTTACGATATCGAGTGTTAAAGGGAGCTTACGCCTGGGCATGGCCCGCGAGTGCCGGCAGCGGCGGGTTTCGGACCGTGGTGTGGCCCGCGAGTGCCGGCAGCGGCGGGCTTGCCACCGGGCGCGCCTCCGGCGGCAGCGCTACGCCGAGCGCTGTAGCGCCGGCAGCGTGTCCAGGCCCCTGAGAAAGACCTCCAGCGGCAGCGCCGCCTCCTCGAAGTCTCGCTGCAGCAGCCTCAGCTCGGCGCCTTGCTGGCCCAGACCGGCGATCGCCAGCTCGGCCGTCTTGAGGGCCTGGCCCACGTAGGCCGCCAGGGCTGCATCCGGCCGCCCGGCCGCTCGCTCCCGGTTCCAGGCCTCCTGGACCGCAGCCGACAGCTCCTGGAGCCTCAGCACGATCCCAGCCGCGAGACGGTGGTCCTGAGGCTCGGACAGCAGCCGTTCCAGGCCGTCCGAAAAGGCCCGAACCAGCCGCCGCAGCCGCACCTGTGTGCTCAACGTACGCATGTTCGATCGATATCTTACCCGAACGGACGTTCGGAGGTCAAGGACGCCTTAGCCGGCAGGCGCGCGGCCGACGATCAGGTTGAAGACCCCGAGCAGCCAGCGCTCGACCGACACCACCTCGACGCCGGCGCGCCGCACGACGTCCACCGTGCGGCGATTGAAGTGGTCCGCCTGCCAGGCGACCAGGATCGGGTTCAGCGCCTCCTGCACCAGCGCCACCGGCAGCAGGTGGCTACGGACGTGCTCCAGGAACACCATGGGCGCGCCTGGCACCGCCCGCTCGGGATCAGGGATGGTGCAGAGGCACAGGTTGAACGCAACCGAGTCGAAAGATTGGTCCGCGAACGCGAGCCGTTCGGCGTCCATCACCAACAGGTCAGCGTCGGCCCGCGATCGCCTCGCCACCTCGAGCATGCCCCGGCTGGCATCGATCCCGACCACGCGCACGCCGGCCGGATAGAACTCCCGGCTGATGCCGGTCCCGAAGCCGACGTCGAGCACTGTTCCGCGCACGCTCTCCCCCACCTTCCGGCGCCGCGATGCGAGCAGCCAGGAAGAGATTCCCGAGGACATCGCGCGGTCGTAACCATCGGGGTCCTGGTCGTAGATGCGGCGGACCTTGTCCAGCTGGCCGCCGCCGCGGCCTACGGGGCGAAGATCCGGCAGAGGTTTGCTGCCAGCGAGCCGGCGTCGGCTCCAGGGTGTGTGAGGTAGTAGCTGACGGCGTCGTTGACAGCGCCGACCACGGCGCGCCCGAACACCTCGGGATCCTTGTCGGCATAGAAGGGGTCGTGGGCCTGGGCATGGCGGACCTCTTCGGTCACGGCATCCGCCAGCCGCCCCTGCACCTCCCGTCGCACCTTGTCCACGGCGGCGCTCAGGCCAACCGACTCCACGATCAGCACCCGCGCGGCGGCCGAGCGGGCAAAGCAGGTGCGCACGAAACGCGTGATGCCGAGGCGCAATCGCTCGTGGTGGTCGTGGCCGGTGGCGGCCTCCGTGAGCACGTCATGGATGAGCGCGCCGCCCTCGTCGGCCAGCACCTCGCGGAAACAGTGCTCTTTGGAGTTGAAGTATTCGTAGAACGCCGACTTCGACATCTTGGCGCGGGCCACAATCGTGCCCACCGAGGTCTCCTCGTAGCCGAGGTCGGCAAACAGGTCGAGGGCCGCATGCATAAGACGCTCCCTGCGGTGAGCGTGCCGTGCGCTCGCACGCCCCTCGCCAGTGACAAACACCTTGGGGGCGGTCGCCATGGCCTAAGTTTGCGCCTTCAGTTCTGGGCTATCGCCCGGGAGATGACCAGCCGCTGGATCTCGCTGGTGCCCTCGAACAAGGTGTAGATCTTGGCGTCGCGGTGCCACTTCTCGACCGGGAAGTCGCGAATGTAGCCATAGCCGCCGCAGATCTGGATCGCCTGCTCGGTCACCTTGACCGCGACCTCGCCGGCCTTCAGCTTGGCCATCGACCCTTCGGCCTTCTTGAACTCGGCGCCACTGCGGCCCTCCCACAGCGCCCTCCAGATCAGAGCCCGGGTGGCTTCGATCTCGGTCGCCATGTCGGCGAGCATGAAGGCGATCGCCTGGTTGTCGATCAGCGGCCGGCCGAACTGCTTGCGCTCTTTCGCATAGGCGAGCGCGAACTCGAACGCCGCTCGGGCGATGCCGAGAGCCTGCGCGCCGACGATCGGCCGCGACAGCTCGAACGTCTTCAAAGCGACCGACGAGCGCTGGTGCGACCCCTCACGAGCACGGGCGAGCTTCGCCTCCAGCTTCTCGACTCCGCCGAGCACGTTCTCCGCCGGCACCGTCACGTCCTCCAGCAGCACCTCGGCGGTGTGCGAGGCGCGGATGCCCATCTTCTTTTCCTTCTTGCCCTGTCGCAGGCCCTTCGTGCCAGGCGGTACGACGAAGCTTGCCTGTCCGCGCGTACCGAGCTCGGGCTCGACTGAGGCGACCACGACGTGCACGTCGGCGATGCCGCCGTTGGTGATGAAGATCTTCTGGCCGTTGATGACCCAGTTGCCGTTCTCGCGGATCGCGCGCGTCTTCATGGACGAGACATCCGAGCCGGCCTCCGGCTCTGTGACCGCGAAGGCGCCCAGCGCCGGCTTGTCAGCAGTGCCGTAGCAGGCCGGAATCCAGGTCGCGATCTGCTCCGGCGTGCCCTGGGAGAAGATGGCCGCCACAGGCAGCCCGGTCCCCTGCAACGCCAGCGCGATCCCGGCGCAGCCCCAGGTCAGCTCCTCCGACACCAGCGCGGGCATGATCCCGGTCGAGTCGCCGTAGGTCTGCTGCAGGAAATCGACCCCGTACAGGCCCACCTCAGCCGCCTTCTTGACGACCGGCCAGGGAAACTCCTCGCTTTCGTCGTACTGGGCGGCCACGGGCCGGATCTCCTTCTCGGCGAAGGCATGAACCCAGTCCCTGATCTCACGCTGCTCGTCGCTCAGCTCGAACGAGACCATTCCCTCTTCTGCTCCTCTTATGAAACCCGCGAGCGGGCGCTCTTTACATAAACGCACCGGTACCCGTCAGTACCGACTTGACCAGAACGACGCTACGCCGCGGTGCGTCATCGTGTCAATGGGTTATGACGGCGAGGTCGGAGGCGCCTCTTCGGGCACTTGAGCCGGCGTGAAAGCGAGCGCCCGTCTCAGCATCACGAGCGCGGCGAATATGTAGAAGGCCCCGAACACGCGGGCCAGGAGGCCGGCCTGCAGGTGGACCGCGATCAACGCTCCGCCGATCGCTCCGACCACCCCTGCGGCTCCGCACCATGCCGCCGCATCCACCACCGCGTTGCCCTGGCGAAGGTGGGTGATGCCCCCCACCAGGGCGGTGGGGACGATCGCCGCCAGCGAGGTGCCCTGGGCGACAGTCTGCGAAACGCGAAAGCCGATCGCCAGGATGGGCACGAACGCCAGCCCGCCGCCGATCCCGACGGCCCCGCTCAGCACGCCGGCGACCAGCCCGCCAACCACTGCCGCGGCGTCGGCCCAGGTCACGGCAGCACCAGCTGCTTGATGCCGACCAGCAGCATCACGATCGCCACTCCCAGGCGAAGCTGCCGCTCGGGGATCCGCTTCAGAGCCCGCGCCCCGAGATAGGCGCCGACCATGCTGCCGACGATCAGGAACAGGGCCACCCGCAGGTCGACCTGGGGCACCCCGCGGTTGAAGTAATAGATCGGTACCGCGGCGATGCCGATCGGGATGATGGCCACCAGCGAGGTCGCGTTCGCCTGGCGCTGGCCAAGCCCGGTCCAGAGGACCAGCAGGGGGATCATCACAAAGCCCCCACCGACCCCGAAGAGACCACCCAGGAAACCGCCCAGGAACCCGATCGCCGAGAACCGGGCGGGTCGGCCTATTCGCCGACCCTGGGCGGCGCCGGGGGCTGGGGTTGGTTGGTCACCACCTCGTGGTGCCGGAACTGCGTGTCGGCCGCGGGAGCGCCGCCGGCTCCTTTCGCCTTCTTCTTTTTCTTCTTCTCGCGGCCCTGCTTGTCGCGGCCCTTAGCCATGGGCCCCAGTTTCGATGACAAGGGCCAGTTCGCGCAAGAAGGATTCCACGTCGGTGACCAGGCCGATCGACTGCCAGCTGCCCCGGTCGGCCAGCTTGGTGACCACCGCGGGGTTGATGTCCACGCACACGGTGCGCACGCCGGCCGGCAGCATGTTGCCGGTCGCGATCGAGTGCAGCATGGTCGAGAGCATGAGGGCCAGCCGGACTCCGGCCAGGCTTGCCCGCATCCTCTGCTGTGCGACCACCATGTCGGTGATCACGTCCGGCAGGGGTCCGTCGTCCCGCACCGAGCCTGCCAGCACGATGTCAACCCCGTGGTCGATGGCCGACTTCATGACCCCCGACTTCAGCTGGCCGCTCTCCACCATCTGCGTCAGGCCGCCCGCCGCCCGCACCCGGTTGATCGCCCGCATGTGGTGCTCGTGGCCGTGCTCGCTGGGCTCGCCGCTCTCGACGTTCACTCCGAGCGCAGTACCGAACAGCGCCGCCTCGACGTCATGCACCGCCAGCGCGTTGCCGGCGAACAGCACCTGGACATAGCCCAGCTCGATCAGGCGAGACAGGTAGATGCCGGCGCCCGTGTGCACGACCGCGGGCCCGGCCACCACGACGATCCGGCCGCCCGAGCTGCGGACCTCGCGCATCTCGGCGGCGATGGCGGCGATCAGGACCTTCTTCGGCTTCTCGGCCGAGACCTCGCTCGCCATGAAGCTGAAGATCTCGGTCTTGCGGGACCGCTCCAGCGGGGTCACACGCACGCCTTCATAGCCGACGACCACCTCCGTCCCTGGCTTCGCGCCCTGGAAAACAATGCAGCGCGCCCGCCTTGCCTCGCGGTCCACCGCGATCGCGGCGTCCATCTCGATGTTGTCGACCGGGATCCAGGTCCCGTCCAGGAGGACCTCCGTGGGCAGGTTGGAGGTGGAGTAGAACCCCTCCGGAAACACGCCTTCCTTGTCGACTGTCTCCAGCCGGGCGGGCGCCTCGGACTCAGCCGTCGCTCCCAGCTGTCGGGCAGCACGCACGATGCGCTCGAGCTGCTCGGCCGACGGGGCCGCCACCTCCATCCGGCAGAGCGACGTGTCGGTCTTGTGCTGACCTACCTTCAGCTCCTCGATGGTGAAGTTGCCGCCGAGGTCCATTACCACGTCCATCACCTGCGGAAGGATCATGGAATCGATGATGTGACCGGAGAGGACGAGCCTGGCCGTATGCCGGGTCTCGCTCATGCGGGCCTGGCCGCGATGCGCACGTTTTGTGCAAAAGGCACCAAACCCCGTGAGCCGAAGGGGGCGTTTTGTACAAAAAGGTCCGGATCGGGGCTCATGGCGTCAGCGTGCTGATGACCGAGTTGATCTGGGTCCGCAACGTCTCCGCTGCCCGACCCGGGTTGCGGTCGAACATGATGCTGCGGCTGGCCGACAGCAGCGCCGAGGCTCGATCCCCGTTCCAGGCCGCCTTGACCGCGCCACTCAGGTCGCCGCCCTGCGCTCCAATGCCAGGAATCAAGAACGGGAGCTTGGAGGCCCTGCGCACGTCGGCGATCGCCTCCGGAGCGGTGGCCCCCACGACCAGGCCGATGTTGCCGTGGCGATTCAGCTTCTCGGCCAGACCCGCCACGTGGAGGAAGATCGGCTCGCCCCGCGCGTCGAGGTGCTGGAGGTCCTCCGCCCCCGGGTTCGACGACCGGCAGACAACGTACACGCCGCGATCCTCGAACCGGCTGAACTCCTCGATGGAGTCGCCGCCGAGGTACGGGCTGACCGTCGCAGCGTCCATCGCCAGCGTCTGAAACAGTGCTCGCGCGTACGCCCGCATGGTGTTGTCCATGTCGCCTCGGTGTCGGAGAACTCCTCATGCAGCTCGAGCAGCGCCTTCCACCCGTCAGGGCCGTACTGCTCCCAGAAGGCGCTGTTCGGCTTGAAGCAGCACGCATACTCCTCGGTCTGGCGCACCACCTCGCGGCAGTGACGCAGCGCGCCCGAGGCCGCACCGTCGATGCGCTCGGGGTCGGGGTCGAGGCCGACGCAGAGCTGCGTCCGCCGGTCTTTGGCGAGCGTGCGCAGTCGATCGAAGTAGGCCACCGCAGTCCAAATGGTAGCGACGCCTTCAGAGGAGAATTGAGTTCATGAGCCGCGTCATCCGGATCGGGCTGGCCCAGATCAACCCCGTGGTCGGAGATCTGCACGGCAACACGCGCCTGATCGCGGACCGGATCGCCGAGGCCCGAGATCAAGGGGTCGACATCGTCTGCTTCCCCGAGCTGGCGCTCACCGGCTATCCGCCGGAGGACCTGGTCCTGAAGCCCCAGTTCGTGCGCGACAACATCAAGGCGCTCGACGCGGTCATCGCCCAGACGGCCGGAATCTCAGCCGTCGTCGGTTTCGTCGACGAGGACGGCGAGGTGTTCAACGCCGCCGCCTTCATCCACGACCGCGAGCTCAGGGCCGTCTACCACAAGGTGTTCCTCCCGAACTACGGCGTCTTCGACGAGCAGCGCTACTTCGCCGTCGGCCACCGCTGCCCGATCTTCGAGCAGCGCGGCATTCGCATCGGCGTCACCGTGTGCGAGGACTGCTGGTACCCGGCCGGCCCGATGGCCTGGCAGGCGGACCATGGCGCCGAGCTCCTCATCAACATCAACGGCTCTCCCTACCACGCGGGTAAGCGCCTCGAGCGGGAGCGGATGGTGGCCGAGCGGGCCGCCGACTATGGGGCGTTCGTCGCCTACGTCAACACGATCGGCGGCCAGGACGAGCTCGTCTTCGACGGCAACAGCGTGGTCTTCGGGCCGAAGGGTCAGATGCTCGCCCACGCAGCCTCGTTCCAGGAGGAGCTGCTGGTCTGCGACATCGACGCCGGCCCGGTGCCATTTCACAGGCCGATCGAGAAGATCCGCCACGAGGCCGAAGGCGCTGCCAGGCTCGAGCTCGAGGTGAGCGAGGTCATGGTCAGTACACGCGCAGACGCTGAGCGTGCCCCGGTCAAACCTCGCATCGAGACGCCGCTCGATGGGCCGGCGGAGGTCTACGCCGCATTGGTGCTGGGCACTCGCGACTACATCAGGAAGCAGAACTTCAAGAAGGTATTGATCGGACTTTCAGGCGGCGTCGATTCCGCCCTCACCGCCGTCGTGGCCGCGGACGCCCTCGGGCCGGAGAACGTGATCGGCGTGCGCATGCCTTCACGCTTCACGTCGCAGGAGAGTCTGGACGATGCGGCAGCGATCGCCGAGTCGCTTGGAATGCAGCTCATGGACTTCCCCATCGAGCCGCCACACCGCGGCTTCGAGGAGGTTCTCTCCGGTGCCTTTGCGGGCACCAAGCCAGGGATCGCCGAGGAGAACATCCAGCCTCGCATCCGGATGACGATCCTGCATGCGCTCTCCAACAAGTTCGGCTACATCGTGCTCACGACCGGAAACAAGTCCGAGATCGCAACCGGATACGGAACTCTCTACGGAGACATCGCGGGCGGCTTCGCAGTGCTGAAGGACCTGACCAAGACCAAGGTTTACGAGCTCGCGGGCTACCGCAACTCTCTCAGTCGAGTGATTCCGCAGCACGTGATCTCCAAACCCCCGTCGGCGGAGCTGAAACCTGGGCAGAAGGACAGCGACAGCCTGCCGCCCTATGAGGAGCTCGACCCGATCCTGCTCGGCTACATCGAGCAGGACCTTGGCCCTGAGGAGCTGGTCGCCGCCGGCAACAACCCCGCGACGGTCACGAGGGTCATCGAGCTGGTGGATCGCAGCGAGTACAAGCGCCGCCAGGCTCCGCCGGGAGTGAAGATCACGCCGCGTGCGTTTGGCCGTGACCGCCGGATGCCGATCACCAATCGCTACAGCTCGAATGGGACCCGCCCGAACCTCAAGGCCGCCGGGCGCGCGCAGGGCGCACCCTAGACATAATCACCGTCGATACCTCGTATAGATGAAGTCGATGGGTGGCGCCTCGTTTGACGTGATCGTGATCGGCGGCGGCCCGGGCGGTTACGTAGCCGCCTTGCGGGCCGCTCAGCTGGGCGCAGCCACCGCCATCGTCGAGAAGGACCGCATGGGAGGAACGTGCCTCGTGCGCGGATGCATCCCGACCAAGGCCCTGCTCCAGTCGACGGAGCTGTACACCCTGGCTCGTGAAGGCAAGCCGTTCGGCCTGGTGGCGGAAAGCATCGGGTTCGACTGGACGGCTGCACAGAAGCGCAAGACCGCTGTGGTCGATCAGCTCGTCAAGGGCGTCGAGGGCTTGCTCAAAGCCGGTGGCGTGACCGTGCTCAGCGGCGAGGCTCGCCTCGGTGGTGGTGGCAAGGTGACTGTCGGCGATCAATCGATCACCGGCAAGAACATCGTCATCGCCACGGGCTCGGCGGTATCTCGCATCCCCCTCAAGGGCGCTGAGCTGACCATCGACTCTGATCGCATCCTGGAGCTGCGCGAGGTGCCGCGCCGTCTGGCCGTCATCG
>VBFO01000132.1 GCA_005881025.1 Chloroflexota bacterium
GCCTACGTGCGCGTCGACCCCAACACGTATCGATTGGAGATCCTCAAGTACGTGGTGGTCCACGACTGCGGGCGCGTGATCAACCCGATGGTCATCGAGGGCCAGATCGAGGGCGGCGTGGCGCAGGGGATCGGGGGCGCCTTCTACGAGCGGCTCGCCTACGACGAGGAGGGCCAGCTGCGCAACGCCTCGTTCATGGAGTTCCTCATGCCCTACGCGACCGAGATCCCGCCCATAGAGATCGACCACATCGAGACGCCATCGCCGCTGAACCCGCTGGGGATCAAGGGGGCGGGGGAGGCGGGCGTGATCCCGGTCGGTGCGGTGCTCGGGTCCGCGATCGAGGAGGCGATCGGGGTGCCGATCACTGAGATGCCCCTGTCGCCGCTCAAGCTGTTCGAGCTGACGGCCGGCAGGTGAACCGGCGTGGGCTTCACGCAGTTTTGCGTGGCTTCTTCTACCTGTGGTTCTCGCTTGCGGCTGGATTGACGGCCACCGGCGTGCTCGAGTTCGTGCTCGCCGCTGCCGGCTACGGGAGCGTCGGCCTGCCGGGGGGCCCAGCCGTGACATTGGCCATTGCGGCCCTGTTGATTCTCGCCATGCTGGTGTTTGGCCAGTGGGAGCAGTTCGGGCAGCGGATCAGGCTGCTGCGCTGGATTCCGCTCTGCGTCGTCTTCAGCGCCACCGCCGCGTTCGGTCTTGCCCTCAGCCTGGGCGGATCTAGGTCCTGACCACCGCCGCGACGATGTTTCCGCCCGGCGGGCCCTGGTGTGAGTTTCGCTCCCCGCCGCTGACGTAATTCGTGGTGCGTCCCGTCACTGACGCGATGAGCATCCCGCCCAGCGCCTTGCCGATCTGGTACGCGTCGGGGTCGTCGAGCAGCGTGATCCGCTGCCCGCGCACCTGGTCGCTGCCTGGGATCACTGACTTCGCGAACACGTGGACCAGCCGCCCAAGGTCGGCCTCATCGGGCAAGCCATCCTTGAAGCGCACGCCCGCCGAGCGCAGCGCGTTGCGGACTCCCTGGGCATCGATGAAGTCCTTGGTGACAGCGTGTCCGATCGTCAGCGCGCTCTGAGACCCGGCCGAGTTTCCGAACACCACCACCTCGCCGTGCCGCTTCTCTCCACCAGATGAGGTCATCGCCACCTCTGAGTAGAGGTCCCAGTTTCGACGCACCACCTCATCCGACAGGGCCGATTCCTTGACCTCGCCGAGCGCGAGACCGACACCAAGCGCGGCGGCGTCATTCGCGTATGACCCCGCGCCTTCGGGGCCGAACGTGAGGTCGTGCGACACCACAGTCTTGCCCCGCGACTCGGCATCGCGAATGCTCGCGACGGTCAGGCCCGGCACTTTCACCATCACGAGGTGTACGTCGCTCGCGTCGCTGAGGCCCGCGTCCGCCATCGCGCGTTTGGTGGCTTCGGCCACCTTGTGGATCTGGCCCATGCGGCCAACCTCTTCCGGGGGCATCGGCTCAGAGCCGGCGCGTCCGACCACCATCCGCTTTTCTTTGCCCGCGTCGGAAACCTCGACGATCTCGCGCGTCACCGCCGCGATGTGCGGCGTGATCACGCCCGGGCATCCACCCGACAGCACGAAGATCACGCGCTGCGCAACGTCGCCGGCGGGGATGCCCAGAAAATTACCGGTCCACTCGCGCAGCGCGACGTCCGCCCACACTCGGCCCCAGTCGTCGTGCTGCCCGGTGCCCTCCGTCTTCCCGACCAGCGCCACGAGCGTGTCCGGCTTGATCTTGCCTGCGTCCGCGAGCTTCTGAAGGCCGGTCGTGTCGGAGGGAGTCGCCATCGGGATCACGAACATGTCGACCTTCTGCGCCTTCATCGCGTGCACATTCTCAGGCGAAGTCTGGTGGGCGCTGGAAGCCGAAGCCTGGCATCGCCTCCAGCTGTTCGGCCAGGTTCAGCAGGTCCATCTCGCGCCCGGCGCGCGCCACCAGCTGCACCCCGACCGGCAGTCCTTTGTGCAGGCCGGCCGGAACCGAGACGGCAGGCGTGTGGGCAAAGCTCACCGGCAGCACGAACTGGATGTACTGGCCGTATGGCTCGCTCAGGAACGGAGGCACAGCCTCGATCGCCATCGGCACGAGCCCGAGGGTGGGAGTGAGCAGGAAATCGCAGTCGGACAAAAGAGGCTTGATCACAGTCCACTGCGCGGCCGCCGTGGCGGATTCGAAAGCCTTGAAGTAATCGAGCGCAGACAGCTTCCGGCCCTGCTCGACCAGGTTGCGGATGCCGGGTGCGAAAAGCTGCGGGTCGGCGTCGAACGATGCCATGCTGGCCCGCCGCACCACGCCGTATCCGGCCGCCACCGCCTCCGACTCCCATTCGATGCGCTTCATCTGATGCCCGGCCGCGTCAAGCGCGGCGGCGGCTCGTCGGCATGCGTCAGCGCAAGCGTCCTCGATGCCCAGGGCAGTTGAGTCGGCCACTCCGATCCGGTGCTGTGATTGCGATGACGAGGTCGACACCGTGTCCGCCATCACCGAGAAGATGAGCCTCACGTCCGCGACCGTGCGCGCGATCGGGCAGATCACCGACAGCCCGGCGGGGTCGGCGCGCTCATCGGGGACCGTGTTGGGGGACGGCCTGAGTCCGACCACGCCGCAGCACGACGCTGGGATGCGGATCGAGCCGCCCATGTCGGTGCCGACCCCGGCAGCCGCCAGCCCGGCTGCGACCGCAGCGCCGCTGCCGCCCGTCGACCCGCCCGGTGTGAAGCCCTCACGCCAGGGATTGTTGGTGGCGGGGAAGATGGCGTTGGTCGTGCCAACGGCGGCCGCGAGCTCGGGCAGGTTGGTCTTGCCCAGGACCGCGCCGCCCGCCGTGCGCAGCCGGGCGATGGCGACCATGTCCTCGCTTGCCACGCGATCGCGCCACACCGCGCTCCCGTCCGTCCAGGGCATGCCCGCCACGGGCAGGCTGTCTTTGATCGCGAGGGTGATGCCCGCGAGCGGCCCGTGGCCGGCCTGGGCGCCCTTGTCGACGTGGATGTACGCGTGCAGGCGCGGATCGAAGCGGTCGATGGCGTTGAGATGCGCTTTGACGACGTCCTGTGGGTCGAGCTCGCCCGCGGCCGACCGCCCGGCGATCTCCAGCGCAGGCATCCAGGCCAGCGAGCTCACCTCCACGGGTGCAACCGTAGCCCGAAGCGCACGTTTGATGCCAAACGGGTCTAATTCCGCGCGGCGAGGCACCTGTTTGGCGCCAAACGGGTGGATACGCGACGGCCTAAGCTTGACCGTCATCGACGCGCACTGGATGGCTGTCGCACGCGGTGACGAGCCGGCCGACCTTGTGCTCGCGGGCGGCCACGTGCTCTCCGTGTTCACGAAAGAGTGGTTGGACCTCGACGTCGCGATCAAGGACGGCCACGTGGTCGGCCTCGGCAAGTACGAAGGCCGAGAACGGATCGACGTGAAAGGCGCCTACCTCGTCCCCGGCTTCATCGACGCCCACATGCATATCGAGTCGTCCAAGCTCATGGTCGACGAGTTCGCCCGCGCCGTGATGGCCCACGGCACCACCGCGGTGGTCGCCGACCCCCACGAGATCGCCAACGTCCTCGGCACCGACGGCATCCACTGGCTGCTCGACTGCTGCTCGGACCTGCCGCTCGATGTTTTCGTCATGGCCAGCTCCTGCGTGCCGGCGTCCCGATTCGAATCGCCCCGGCGGCCCTTCACCCCGGGCGACATCGAGAGCCTCCTGCGCCGCCATCGCACCATCGGCGTGGCCGAGATGATGAACTTCCCAGGCGTGATCGCAGGCCAGGAATCGGAGCTGGCCAAGCTCAACACGCATCTCACGGACCACGTCGACGGCCACGCCCCCGGCGTGCGTGGCCCGGCGCTCAACGCCTACCTTGCCGCCGGCATCCGCTCCGACCACGAGTCGACCACCTTCGAGGAGGCGCTCGAAAAGCGGCGACTCGGCATGTGGGTGATGCTGCGTGAGGCATCCGCGGCGCGAAACTTGCGCGACCTGCTCCCGCTCGTCAAGCAGCACGGCACCGATCGCTGCATGTTCTGCACCGACGACCGCGAGCCGGACTTCATCGTCGAGGAGGGGCACATCAACCAGATGGTCCGCGTCGCAGTGGAGCAGGGGATCAAGCCCGAGGACGCGATCGTGATGGCCACCATCAACCCGGCGGAGTATCACCGGCTCTGGCACCTCGGCGCGGTCGCCCCCGGCTACCAGGCCGACATCCTCGTGCTCAACGACCTCAAGACGTTCAAGCCGCGGCAGGTGTTGAAGCGCGGCGCGCCGCCACGCCACGTCAAGCTGGAAGTGCCCGACTGGGTGCGCCAGACCGTCAGCCTCGCGCCGGTGGATGCGAGCTCGTTTCGCATTCCCGCTGGCCCCAAGAGGATTCGCGCCATCCGCCTGATCGCTGCGCAGCTCCTGACCAACGTCGACGTGATCGAGCCAAAGACGGTCGACGGCTGTCTCGTCGCGGATCCGGCGCGCGACCTGGTCAAGATCGCCGTGGTCGAGCGCCATCACGCCACCGGGCGCATCGGCCTTGGCTTTGCCACCAACGCCGGTCTGAAGCGCGGCGCGGTCGGATCGACCGTCGCGCACGACGCACACAACGTCGTCGTGCTCGGGGTGGACGACCGCGACATGGCCGCGTGCACGATGCGCATGGCCCAGATCGGAGGTGGCATCGTGATCGCCGAGGGCGGCCGCGTGGTGGAGGAGCTTCCGCTGCCCATTGCGGGCTTGATGAGTGATCGGCCCCTGGCCGAGGTCCACGATCGTCTCCGCTCAATGGAGCGCCGCCTGAACGAGATGGGCGTGACCATTGCAGCCCCGTTCATCACGTTCAGCTTCCTCGCCCTTTCGGTCATCCCCGAGCTGAAGATCACCGACCGCGGCCTGGTCGACGTGCAGCGTTTCGAGCTGGTGTCGCTGGCGGTTGAGTAATGGACT
>VBFO01000104.1 GCA_005881025.1 Chloroflexota bacterium
CCGGCTCTCGGACCCTTTGGGCGAGCTTTCCTCGTTCGAGTACCGGCTCCCGGACCGTGTCGACACGCTACTGACCGTGGCCACCCCACGGGTCGGGAACGTCGTGCTTGACGCGGTACGGCGAGTCGGGCCCTGGGCGGTCCTGGTTGAACGTGAAGGTCTTGGTCGCCGGTGGGACGGCGCTGGCCTGAATCGTGTAGACGCCAACCAGGCCGATGGCGAGGGCCGACAGCACCGCCACGGTCAGGACGAGCGGTCGGGTCGAAATGCGGACGAGATTCTCCTGTGCCTGCAACGTGGTTGCCTCCTGAAGGCTTGGACCCGTCCGGGGTGGCCCGGGTCGATGGCACGACGCTAAGTGGGGTTCAGGCGGCCAACCAGCGGGCAAAAGACCCTTTCAGGTACCCGGTCCAGGTACCTGTTTTTAGAGTTCAATACGGGCGGCCCATGGGTACGACCCCCGCCGGGAACGATTCCGTCCATCTCAGCCGCCGCGAGCTCGAGATCGCGCGCCTCGTGGCGGAGGGGTTGACCAACCGCGAGATCGCCGGACGCCTCTTCATCTCCGAGCGCACCGTGGACGGCCATCTCGAGCACGTGCGGGAGAAGCTGGAGGTGAACTCGCGAGCCCAGGTGGCGGCCTGGGTGACGCGCCAGGCAGAGGCGCCGCCGGCCGCTCCGGCCGACGCGCAGCCCAGCCCAGGAGTCACCCGGCGTCGGGTCCGGATCTCGAAACGCTGGTGGCTCGCGCTGTCAGCAGTGGTGCTGGTGGTCGTGGAGGCGGTGGTCGTGCTCCAGGTGATAGCGCTGCAAGGCCCAACGATCATCACGGTCGCCGGCGCAGACCCAGGCGCCGAGGACTTCCCCACCGGGGGCAGCGGCGGCGATGGCGGCCTGGCGATCAATGCAGCGCTCTCGCTGCCGAGCGATGTCGCTGTTGCGCCTGACGGCTTCTACATCGCCGACTACCGCAACAGCCGGGTGCGATTTGTGGACAGATCCACTCACCACATCAAGACTGTCGCGGGCGGGGGAACACTGCCTCTCGCCAAAGGCACCGTAGCCACGTCCGTGGAGCTTGGCTTTCCAAGCAACGTCGCGGTGGATGTCCAGGGACGCGTGTTCATTCTCACCGACGAGAACCAGGACTTGCAGGTGTGGACCATCGACGCCGGCCTGGTGCTCCCGATCGCGCAGCTGCCACCGTCCGGAAACGAGCCCGGCGAGTTCTTCCCGGACCCGGTCGGCGGCCTCGCGATCGCGACTGACGGAACCATGTACGTCGCCGACCGGGCGGGCAACCGGATCTGGAAGATCGGTTCGGACAGGGTTCCCATGTTGTTTGCCGGCACGGGACATTACGGATACAGCGGCGACTCTGGGCCGGCGGCGTCCGCCATGGTCGACTCCCCCACTGGCCTTGCCCTAGACGAACGCGCCGGATATCTGTACGTGGCCGATGCCGGCAACAACTGCGTCCGGCGGATCAACCTCCGTGCTGACGTGATCACACGATTCGCCGGCAGCTGCCAGGCCTTCGGCGACACCGGCGACGGCGGCCCCGCCTTAAAGGCGACCCTCAGCATCCCGTTCGGGGTGGCTGTGGGTCGAGACGGCACAGTGTTCATCGCCGATACAGGCAACTACCGGCTGCGTGAGGTAACCCCCGGCGGCACCATCCTGACCCTGGCGGGGACTGGCCAAAGCGGCTTCTATGGAGATGGCGTGCCGGCCAGGCAGGCTGCCTTCGGCGCGCCGACGGCGCTCGCGATCGACCGAAAAACCGGCGACCTGCTTGTCGTCGACACGCTCAGCCAGCGCGTCCGCGCGCTGGTGCGAGTCTCGCCATGAGTTTGAAGGGACTCACCCTGGCTGCGCTCGCCTGCCTGCTGAGTGGATGCAACACCAGCAGCAGTGTCCAAGCACCGCGTCCGGAGATTCTGATCGCGAGCGACTTTCCGGCCACCGGCCAACCCAACGACATCACCCCGCTGCAGCAGGCCATCCAGCTCGCCGTCAACCAGCAGGGGAGCATCCGCGGATATCGGCTCGGATACGTGCCATTCGACGATTCGCTCGGCAGGGCCGCCTGGCCGGAGAAGGGCCTTCAGAACCTGAAAGCCATGTTCGCGGACGCTCGTGTCCTTGGCATGGTCGGTCCCCATACCTCGTACATGGCCCGAGAGGAGGTTCCGCGGGCGAGTGAGCTGAACCTCGTGATGCTGAGCGGCTCGGTGACCAACCCATGCCTGACGTTGGCACCGCTCTGCGACGCCGACCTGGAAACCGCCTACGCAAACCAGCCCCGGAACTTCTTCCGCATCGCGCCTTCAGATCCGATCCAGGGGAGGGCGATGGCGCGATTCGCCGCTCAACTGAAGGTCAGGCGTGTGGCCGCGATCAACATTTGGTCGGGTCCCCCCTACGGCGAAGGTGAGCCGTACGTCGAGCAGTTCCGGCATGAGCTGTCGAAGCGGGGAGGCGAGGTCGTGCTGTTCCAACAACTTCCCCGCGCAACCAGTGACTTCACCGACTTCCTGGCTCGAGCCAAGCGCGCGGGAGCCGAGGCGATCTTCGCAGTCGGCGACGTCGATGGGGGAATCTGCGACATCCGGACTCAGATGAGGAGCGACTTCAAGTATTTGTTCCTCACCGACGGAGCTACCGGTGACGACGGCTGCCTTAAGAGCGCTGGTTCGGTCCCGGCGACGTTCGGAACCTTCGGTGCGGTCGATCCGACTCAGAGCTCCGATCCTGCCGCGGTGAACGCAGTCAAGGCATTCCGCGCGGCCTACTCAAAGATAGGGAACGAGCTCTATGCCTTCGCCGCCTATGACTGCGCGCGCATCCTGATCACCGCGATCGAGAGGGCGATCGATGCCAAGGGGGGTGGCGTACCGACACGGCTCGAGGTTCTGCAACAGGTCGCCAAGGGTCAATTCCCCGGCGGCGCTACTGGGGACTACTCGTTCCTGCCGAGCGGTGATGCGGTCTCGCCGACGATGTCGATCTGGGGCGTCAAGGACAACCACTGGTCTTACATGGGCAAGCTGGAGACCAGCGCCGCGGCATAGAAAATGTAGCGGCCCACGGAGCGGCCGACTAACCCTACGATGCACTGAACGCGGCAGGGGCGGCAAGGAGGGGCACCATGGCGAGCACTTCCCAGGCGGACATGACACCTCGGCTTCAGCAGGACGCCATCGGCCTGGCACAGGTCTTGTTCCAGTCCATCACCCACATGGCGCCGGCGGCGGCGGTGGCGTTCTCCATCATCTTCGCGGTCACCTACGCCGGCGGCGCAACCCCCCTCGCAGTCGTGCTGGCTCTGGTGGCGTGCCTGATGGTCGCCATCAGCATCGGACAGCTGGCGCGCCACCTCCCGTCGGCGGGGGGCCTGTACACGTACAGCGCCCGCGGCATCCACCCGATCGCCGGCTTCTTTGTGGCCTGGGGCTTCATGCTCGCCGAGCCGATCGTGGCTCCGCTGCTCTACCTGATCTTCGGCAACGTGATCGCAGTCTTCCTGACGAATCACTTCGGCACCCCAGCATGGTTGTGGGCACCCTTCGCCGCAGCGGCGGGCATCGGAGTGTGGATCCTCGTCTATCGAGGGGTCCGGATCTCGACCGAGGCAGGTGTCGTGCTGGGAGCGTTTGAGATCGTTGTGTTCCTGGCCCTCGCGATCACGCTGATCATCAGCGCCGGCTCAAACAACACGCTCAGCGTGTTCAACCCGAGCACCGGAAACTCCAACGGCTGGGGCTCGGTTTTCGCGGGCATGGTCTACACGGTGCTCGCCTTTATTGGTTTCGAGGCCTCCGTACCGCTGGCAGAAGAGACGCGGGATCCGCGACGCACGCTGCCACGGGCCGTGCTGCTTTCATGCGTGCTGATCGGAGTCTTCTATCTGATCTGCTACTACGGCGCGATGGTGTACTTCGGCCCCAACGTGGCCGCGGACCCCACCAAGGGTTTCTTCGCTTTCAACGGAGGCGATCCGTGGGACGGGCTCGGTGCGAAGGTATGGGGCCCGCTGTCAATCCTCGTGCTGCTGGCCATCGTCAACAGCGCGTTCGCCAACTCGAACGCGGGCGCCAACGCTGCCACACGTGTTGGTTATGCGCTGGGTCGCGTCGGGATCCTTCCCCGCGCGCTGGCCACCGTGCACCCGCGGTTCAAGACGCCTTACGTCGCTGTGCACGTGCAGGGCGCGCTTGGGGTCGCTGTCGCGCTGGTGCTGGGCTTCGCCCTCGGCGGGCCGCTTCTGGCCTTTGCCCTCCTGGGGACGATTGCGACGATCATCATCGTGTTCATCTACATCCTCACCAACCTGGCCAACCTCATCTACTACATGCGCGAGCAGCGCGCTGAGCTGAATCCGATCTGGAACGTCGTGGTTCCGATCGTCGGCGTGCTGATCTTCATCCCGGTGCTGCTGGCGGCGTTCGGGATCGACTTCGGTGGCCTGGGCATCGCCCCGCTGACCGCTCCGGCCAACGCCGCGCCCTGGGTGGTCGTGGCCTGGATCGTGCTCGGAGTCGTGGTCTTCGCGCTCTACCGCATCCAGTTCCCGGGCCGGATAGAGGAGACCGCAAAGATCTTCATCGAGGGCGAGGCCTAGCGTTTCGGACCTTCAAAAACGGTTCCGCTACTCTTTCCCACTCGGGCCGGCGTAGCTCAACGGCAGAGCAGCTGTTTTGTAAACAGCAGGTTACGGGTTCGATTCCTGTCGCCGGCTCCACGAGACAATGATGAGCGTGGCCGGTGAGCGCATGCATGTCGCGAACGTTTACGACGCGGCCGGGGGCGAAGAGACATTCAGCCGCCTGGTCAAGAGATTTTACGGGCGGGTGGCGACCGACCCCATCCTGCGCGCGGTCTACCCGGAGGAGGACCTGTCAGGCGCGACCGAACGGCTGACCCTCTTCCTCATCCAGTACTGGGGCGGGCCGTCGACCTACTCAGACCAGCGGGGCCATCCGCGGCTCCGCTTGCGCCACCAGCCTTTCGCCATCGGGCAGAAGGAGCGCGATGCCTGGCTAGGGCATATGCAGGCCGCTGTCGACTCGCTGGAGCTGTCCGACGGTGTCCGCAAGGCGCTGCTCGACTACTTCGAGACCGCCTCGACTGCCATGATCAACGCGGGAGATGAGCATGAAACCTGAGCAGAGGCGGGACCTGATTCGCAAGTACAAGGGCGGCTACCAGGCAGTCGCCGATTCGCTGGACGGCATCCAGGACGACGAGCTCGACCGCTCGGCCAGCGACGAGTGGACTCCGCGCCAGATCGCCCATCATCTCGCCGACAGCGAGATCAGGGCTGCGATCCGCCTGCGCCAGCTGCTCGCGGAGGACGATCCCCAGATCGCCGGTTATGACGAGGCCCAGTACGCGCAGAGGCTCACTCGCAACCGCCCGATCCAGCCGTCCATGGAGGCGATGCGCTGGGCGCGTGAGTCGAACCTGCAGATCCTCGAAACGCTCAACGACGAGGAATGGGCTCGCACGGGCACGCATTCCGAGATCGGACCCTACTCGGTCGAGAAATGGCTGGAGATCTATTCCACCCATCCGCACGACCATGCCGCGCAGATCCGGCGCTCGCGCGGGCGTGAAGCCTGAGGTGGCGACCACCAGAAGCGTGCTCGACGCCGCGCTGGCCCGGGCGCGCGAGCGGCAGGACGAAGATCTCGGCGATTTGATGGAGGAGCTTCGCATCCCATCGATCAGCACACTGCCGGAGCGCCGCGCCGACTGCCTGAAAGCCGCGCACTGGCTCCAGCACTCGTTCGAGCAGATGGGCTTGACCGCGGAGGTGATCGATGTCCTGCCCGAGGGCCATCCGATCGTGGTGGCCGAATCCAACAGCGCCCCCGGCCGGCCGCACCTGACCATCTACGGCCATTACGACGTGCAGCCGCCTGACCCAGTCGACCTGTGGGAGTCGCCGCCGTTCGTTCCAGCCGTGCGCGACGGACATCTGTATGCCCGTGGCGCCGCGGACAACAAGGGCAATCACATGGCCGCCGTCAAGGCGGTGGAGCATCTCATCGCTTCCGGCGGGCTGCCGGTGAACGTGCGTTTCGTGCTAGAGAGTGAGGAGGAGGTCAACGGCGTCTCCCTCCCCCATTTCCTTCGCGAGCATGCGGCCCAGATGAAAACGGACGCGGTCCTGGTGTGGGACGGAGGCTTCGACGAGCTGCTCAGGCCCACGATCTTCACTGGCCTGCGGGGCCTGCTCTACATCGAGCTCCACGCGACTGGTCCCGCGGTCGACCTCCATTCAGGGTTGTTCGGAGGCATCGCACCGAATCCGATCAACACGCTGGCACGCATAGTGGGCGCGCTGAAGGATCGCGAGGGACGCATCACGATTCCCGGCTACTACGACAATGTGCGGCCGCCCAGCGAGGAAGAGCTCGAGCGCTGGCGCCAGGAGGACGAGCGCTTTGCGGCGGAGGCGATGCGCATGTCGGGTGCGCGGGTGCTGGAGGGCGAACCGGGCTTTCTCAATTACGAGCGCAACACCACCCGGCCGACGCTCGACGCGAATGGCATAGTGGGCGGGTTCGTCGGTGAAGGCCAGAAGACGGTGATTCCTTCCAAGGCCACGGCCAAGATCAGCATGCGCCTGGTGCCGGACCAGGACTGGAAGGCCATCCTGGCGTCGATCGAGAGCTACGTGCAGACACTCACCACGCCGGGCGTCCAGGTTGAGGTGAAGCTGCTGAGCGGAACGCCGCCGGTCGTGTGCACGGCGGACAGCCCTGCTGCCATCGCGCTGCGGGCATGGCTCAAGGATGCGTTCGGAAAGGAAACGGTGCTTGCGCGCATGGTCGCATCGATTCCAGTCGCGGTGGATTTTCAGGAGGCGCTCGGGGCGCCGATGGTCATCTCTGGCATCGAGCAGGCGGATGCGGCGATCCATTCACCTAATGAGCACCTGCAGGTGGACCAGTACCACCGCGGGATCGAGGCGCTGATTCGGTTCATCTGCCTGTTCGGAGGAGAACCGGCTCAGCAGTAACGCCGCCAGGTATCGACCTGTACGGGCGTCGGGGGGCCCAACTTCATTCAGGAGGTACCTGATGACGAAACTCGTTCGAGACTTTGCGCTCGGTGCGATGTGTGTGGCAACTCTGGCGTTGGCTGGCGCCACGAGTGGCCTTGCGATGCAGAGCCCCACGACCGGCCAGCCGGGTGCGCCGGCCAATACGTGCGGACCTGATAACCCGGTCACTCCCGGCAAATCCGCCAATGCACCTGGATCGCCGTTCAATCCCAATGGACAAGCGGGAGCCGTCTATGCCGGTAATCCCGGCACGGCATCGCTTGCGCATTCCAACAGCACGGCCGCGGTTTCGCAGTACGACGCCGCGTGTGTGCGCTTGAGCCACTAGACACAATCGATCGAGGGCGGGGGAGATTTGCACTCCCCGCCCTTGCCTGTTCGACTACATCAAGCCGATGACGTGACCCTCCGGGTCCGCGAACAGTGCGATCGTGGTTTCGGGCGCGACCTGGGTGAGAGGCATGAGCACCCTGCCGCCCAGCTTCTCGACCTTGGCCAGAGCCGCCTTCGGGTCGTCAGTGTGGACGTACCACGTGACCCCGCCCTGCGTGCCCTGCTGCGCATCGCCGATGCCTCCGGTGATCGAGTTCTCGGCGTCCCGCACCATCCCGTACCCGCCGGGGTTGTTGGTGTCCAGCTTCCATCCGAACACGTCGCTGTAGAAGCGCTGAAGCGCCTTGCCGTCTTTGCCGGTGACCTCGAAGTGGACTATGTGACTTCCCATCTGTGCCTCCAGTAGGTGATTTGCGCAGGCTTCTCTCTCGCCCTGATCCAGACGACGAACGGCAACGCTCCAAATCGACAAGCTGATGGGGGTGACGCATACTGGCCGGGGATGGGCACCGCTGAGCGGCTCACGGTAGGTACCGCGGGCCGCGAGCTGGACGTGCTGGTCGAGGGGCCCGAGGATGGGGCTGCCCTTCTGTTCCACAGCGGCACGCCGAGTGCGGCCGTGCGGATACCTGATCTCAGCACCGCCGCGGTGTCCCGGGGTTTGCGTCTTGTCGCCTGGTCGCGTCCCGGTTACGCGGGCTCGACGCCCCAGCCTGGACGCTCGGTCGCCAACGTCGTGGAGGACGCCGAGGCGATCCTGGACGAGCTGGGCGCTCAGCATTGCGTCGCGCTGGGATGGTCGGGTGGGGGCCCGCACGCCCTGGCGTGTGCCGCGTTGATGAAGGATCGGTGCCTCGCCGCGGCCACGATCGCCGGCGTCGCGCCCTACGACCCGCGAAGCCTGGATTGGACGGCCGGCATGGGGCCTGAGAACATCGAGGAGTTCGGCGCCACGCTCGAGGGTGAGGCGACACTGAGGCCGATCCTCGAGCGCTGGGCATCAGAGCTCGCGACTGTGACCGGGGAGCAGGTCGCGGCCTCGCTGGGTGGGTTGGCGTCTGACATCGACAAGGCGGCTCTCACCGGTGAGTTCGCTGAGGTCATGGCGGAAAGCTTCCGGGCGTCGATCTCGACAGGCATCGAAGGCTGGCTCGAGGACGACTTTGCCTTCGTGCGGGATTGGGGCTTCGAGCTGTCCATGATCCGCACGCCGGTCGCGATCTGGCAGGGCGCCGAGGACCGGATGGTGCCGTACGCGCATGGAAAGTGGCTGGCGGCGCACGTTTCTGGTGCGCAGTCACGCTTGTTTGACGATCAGGGTCATCTCTCGCTGGTGCTCAAGATCGACAGGATCGTCGAGGACCTCGTGGAGCTGGCGGGTTTGAGGCAGCCGGCGGCTTCTTAGCTTGCTTTCGTCAGGCCTGTTTGGTGCCAAACGGGTGGTATTCCCGAGCAGGAAGGACCCGTTTGGCGCCAAACGTGCGGATTAGGTAGCTGTGGACTCGGCGATTGGACCGTTTCTGGGCACCTGGACGTTGATGATGGCGGCGATGATGCTGCCGTCGGCGATGCCGATGATTCTTGTGCATCACCGGACGGTTGCGACTCCAGCCCGAATTCGATCCGAATTGCGGTCGGGCATTTTCGTCGGCGCCTATATCGCAGTGTGGGCAGCATCAGGCATCGTCGTGTGGCTTCTTGCACGAATGAGTGATGCCGTTCTTCCGATGGATGCCCGACCGTACGCCGTGGCTGCCGTCCTGCTCCTGGCCGGCGTATACCAGCTGACACCGCTCAAAACAGCCTGTTTGGGTGTTTGCCGCAGCCCGATGAGCTTCGTCATGACCCACTGGCACCCCGGACTGCGAGGCGAGGTCCGCCTGGGCCTCGAGCATGGTCTCTACTGCCTGGGCTGCTGTTGGGCGCTGATGGCGGTGTTCGTGGCGGCGGGAGCGATGGGCCTGATCTGGGCCGCGATAATCGCGTTGATCGTGCTCGTGGAGAAAGTCGTGCCGCAGGGAGTTACGTTCGGTCGTGTGGTCGGGGCCGCCCTGATCGCCGGAGCGGTTCTGGTTGCGGTGCGGCCGGAGATCGCCCAGTCGCTGTCGGGCAACATGTAACCCGGAGGAAGGCAATGGCAGCCGAGAAGCCGACCAACTGGATGATGAAGGGGCAGATCGTCATCTCATGCAACTGTGACTACGGGTGTCCGTGCAACGTGAACGGGCGGCCCACCACGGGTGACTGTGAGGGTGGCTGGACCTGGCACATCGAACAGGGGTCGCATGGCGACATGAGGCTCGACGGCTTGAACATCGGGCTCTATGCCGACTGGCCGGCCGCCATTCATGAGGGAAACGGTGTGGCGACGTACCTGATCGACGCACGTGCTGACGATCCGCAGCGAGCGGTGCTGCAAACGCTGCTGGAAGGTGGCGCCGGTGGTCCGTGGGCGATCTTTCGCAAGACCTTCCGCGAGCTGCACGGCCCACGGTTCGTGCGCTACGAGGTTGATGAGCAGACTCAGCTGCCTCGGGTGACGGCGAACGGCGCCGTCTCGGTCGAGATGGAGTTCATCCAGAATCCCGTCACGAAGGAGACGATTCACCCTCGTGTCGTGTTGCCCGAGGGACTGGTTGTGAAAGAGGCGGCCTTGGTCGCCACCAAGCGGTTCACGGTCAACGATGACCATGTGAAGTACGACCACTCCGGCCGGTACGGGGCCTACGGATTCTTCCAGTACTTCGGGCCATAGGCGAGAATCGGCAATACGGCCTGTCTTGCGCAAAACGTGCGGAATTCCCTAGCTTGAGTCGCACGTTTTGTGCAAAACGCGCGGAACCGCGGTCTCGGGCTGGCGGAGAGGGAGAGATTCGAACTCTCGATGGGCCAGTGACCCATAACGGTTTTCGAGACCGCCGCCTTCAACCACTCGGCCACCTCTCCGAGACGGTCTGCAATGGCGGTCCCGACCGGATTCGAACCGGCGTTCTCGGCCTTGACAGGGCCGCGTGTTTGGCCAGGCTACACCACGGGACCGACGGCGGCTAAGTCTACCAGCGGCCTGAATTCCGATCGGCGGACCGAGGCCTAGGGAGGCCCAGTACCCACTACCTATAATTCCCGTGACTTGAGCGACGTGCAACAGCAGAGCGGGGGCAGTCCTGACGAGCTCAGAAAGCGTTTCCAGATCCTCGAGCGCGTCGCCATCTTTTTCACCCTGCCGGACAACATCCTCCACGCCCTCGCCCGCCGCCTGGCGCCGGCCTCTGCGGCCAAGGGCTCGGTCATCGTCCATCAGGGCGACCCGGGCGACACCATGTTCGTGGTCGAGTCGGGACGCTGCGAGGTATACGTCGAGGAGTCCCCCGGCCACACGATCACGATCGCCCTGATGGGTCCCGACGACTTCTTCGGCGAGATGGCGCTGATCTCAGAAGAAACCCGCACCGCCAGCGTTCGTGCGCTGGAGGACTGCCGGCTGCTCACGCTGGACAGGCGGACCCTCTACGAGACGCTGCCGCCCGACTCCGACGCCTTGATCGAGCTGACCAAGCTCGTTGAGCAGCGCAAGGACACCCTGCCGAACCTGATCGCCCGCGCCCGCATGGTCGCTCCCGAACAGGCTGCGACCACCGTGGCCATCTACTCGCCCAAGGGCGGGTCTGGACGCACGACGGTGGCGGTCAACCTCGCAGCCTCACTGGGCAAGCGGTTCCCCGGCGAGGTTCTGCTCGTCGACCTCGCCCTGCCCTACAACCACGCCGCCCTCATCTCCTACCTGACGCCTACAGGTTGTCTCGCGGCCGCGGCGCAGGTGCCACAGGGCAACTTCGAGGAGGCGGTGCTGGGCGCGATCCTTCACCACCCTGGCGGCATGATGCTGCTGCCCGGCGTGCTCCGCGCGGAGCAAGCGGACCTCATCACGGTCGACCTCGTCAACCGGGCGATGGGGATCCTGGTCAACGCCTTCCGGTACATCGTCTTCGACCTCGGGGTCGCGTTCACCGACATCGTGATCACCGTCCTCGACCACTCACAGCGCGTGCTCGTCCTGGTCACTCCTGAGCTGTCCTCGCTCAAGGACGTCGGTGAGCTGCTGAGCATCTTCACCAATGTGCTCAACATCGTCCCCGGCCGCATCATCCTGGCCCTCAACAACAAGGTCCCGAAGTCGGTGGTGGGCAAGGAGGACGTGGTCCGGACCCTGAAGCAGGAGCTGGCGGTGGAGATCGACTTCGACGGCACCAAGCCGGACGAAGCAGCGGTGAAGGGCGAGATCCTGGTCCTGACCGACCCCAAGAGCGCCATCAGCCGCGGCGTCGAGCAGCTGGCCCAGCTGATCGCGGGCCAGACGGCCGGAGAGGACAAGAAGGCCAAGCGCGGCGGCTTCAAGCTCGGGAAGGGGTAGCCTCGGCTCTGAGGCGCTGGTAACATTCCCCCCGTGATCGAACAAGCTGTCGTCTCACTCACCACCGACGCCCAGTCCCGACTCAAGGAGCTCCTCGCCAAGGAGGGCAACCCCCAGCTGGCCCTCCGCATCTTCGTCAGCGGCGGCGGTTGCTCAGGCATGCAGTATGGAATGGCTTTCGATGACAACCGGCGCCCGGAGGACCTCGTGATCGAGGCCCAAGGCGTGCAGATCCTGGTCGACGACTTCAGCGCGCCCTACATCCAGGGCTCCGAGATCGACTACGTGGACAGCCTGATGGGTGCCGGCTTCACCGTGCACAACCCCAACGCCGTCCACTCCTGCTCGTGCGGTCACTCCTTCGATACCGGCGACGACGCAGGTGGCGCCCAGGCCTGCGGCTGCGGCCACTAGACGAGCAGTAGGCGGCTTCGTGAGGCGGTTCTTCTCGCCCTCGGCGTAATCACGCCCGTCGGCATCCTCGCAGTCAACTTCTCGGCTTTCGTCATGGCCAACCTCACAGCTTTCAGGCTCGTGATCGCCGGCTGCGCTCTGATCAGCGGACTGGTGCTCAACGGCCTCACCGCCTGGTGGCTGCTGCGCCTCGCGAGCCGTAACGCCAGCCCTCTCTACCGCGAATACCGGCTGTGGGCGATCGGGATCGCTGTGCTGATCGTCATCCTCACTGCGTCCGGAGGCGGATACCTCACCTACCTCGGCATGCGCGACCCGGCACACCTGCCCGACTCGCTGTCGATGATCGTGGCCTCGTTCATGCTCCTGCTGCCGTTCGCCGTGACAGTCGCCGGCCGGCGGATGGCGGGCATGGGCGGCATCATCCCGGTGGATGAACCCGCCTACAAAGAGAAGAGCCCCTCACGACGAGGGGCTCTCGGTCGAAGAACCTAGAAAGCTCTTCGGTCTCTCTTACATCATGTCCGGGGACATGCCGCCCGGCATTCCGCCGGACCTCCTCTCCTCGGGCACCTCGGTCACCATCGCCTCGGTGGTCAGCACCATCGCGGCGATCGACGCGGCGTTCTGCAGCGCCGAGCGAGTGACCTTGGCCGGGTCGACGATTCCGGCTTCGAACATGTTGACGAACTTGTCGTTCAGGGCGTCGTAGCCCTCGCCCGGCTTGCTCTTGCGAACCTGCTCCAGGATCACCGAGCCTTCCTTGCCAGAGTTCTGGCAGATCTGCTTCAGAGGCTCCTCGAGCGCCTTGCGAACGATGTTGACGCCGGTCGCCTGGTCTTCCTTGAGGCCGAGCGCGCCGTCGAGCTTCTTCTGGGCGTTCAGCAGCACGGTGCCTCCGCCCGCGACGATGCCCTCTTCCACCGCGGCCTTGGTCGCGCTGAGCGCGTCCTCGATGCGGTGCTTCTTCTCCTTCTGCTCCACCTCGGTGGCGGCCCCGACCTTGATCACTGCCACACCGCCGGCCAGCTTGGCCAGCCGCTCCTGCAGCTTCTCCTTGTCGAAGTCGGAAGTGGTCTCCTCGACCTGGGCCTTGATCGACTTGATCCGGGCCTGGATCGCCTCGGCCTTGCCGGCGCCCTCGACGATCGTGGTGTCGTCTTTGGTGATGGTGACGCGGCGGGCCTTGCCCAGCTGCTCGACCTTGGTCTGGTCCAGCTTCAGGCCGAGGTCCTCGCTGATGACCTGGCCGCCCGTGAGGATGGCCATGTCCTCGAGCATCGCCTTGCGGCGGTCACCGAAGCCCGGCGCCTTGACGGCGACGGCGGTGAACGTTCCGCGCAGCTTGTTCACGATGAGTGTTGCGAGGGCCTCGCCCTCGACGTCCTCAGCGACGATCAGCAGGGGCTTGCCCTGCTGCACGACCCGCTCCAAAACCGGGAGCAGATCCTGGATCGCCGAGATCTTGCGGTCGGTGATGAGGACGAACGGGTCCTCGAGGACCGCTTCCATGCGGTCGGGGTTGGTGACCATGTACGCCGCGACGTAGCCGCGGTCGAACTGCATGCCCTCCACAACCTCGAGCTCGGTCGCAACTGCCTGGTTGTCCTCGACGGTGATGACACCGTCCTTGCCGACCTTGTCCATCGCGTCGGCGATCAGGTTGCCGATCTGCTCGCTCTGGCTCGAGATCGACGCCACGTGGGCGACGTCCTCGTGGCCCTTCACCGGCACCGACAGCCTCTTGATCTCAGCGACGACGGCCTCGACGGCCTTCTCGATGCCGATCTTCAGCTGCATCGGGTTGGCGCCCGCGGTGACGTTGCGGAAGCCCTCGCTGATCATGGTCTGCGCCAGAAGAGTCGCCGTGGTGGTGCCGTCACCGGCCACGTCGTTGGTCTTCGTCGCGACCTCGCGCAGCAGCTGCGCGCCGGTGTTCTCCATCGGGTCCTTGAGCTCGATCTCGCGCACGATCGTGACACCGTCGTTGGTCACGGTCGGGGCGCCGAACTTCTTCTCAAGAACCACGTTCCGGCCCTTGGGGCCGAGCGTGATGCGTACTGACTGCGCCACGGTGTCGATGCCCTTCTTGAGGGCCTGCCGGGCGTCTACGTCGAATGTGACCGTTTTTGCCATATGCCTTTTCCCTCTTCTTCGCCTTGATTACTTCTTTGACTTGCCGTTGCTGCTGACGATCGCCAGCACGTCCTTCTCGGACACGATCAGGTACTCGATCTCGTCGAGCTTGAACTCGTTGCCGGCGTACTTGGCGTAAAGCACTTTGTCGCCGACCTTCAGCTCCATCGGCACCTTGGTGCCGTTGTCGAGGATCCTTCCAGTCCCCACCGCCTCCACGATGCCCTCCTGGGGCTTCTCCTTGGCGGTGTCCGGAAGCACGATCCCGGACTTCGTCCTCTCTTCCTTGTCGACCGGTTTGACCACCACGCGGTCACCTAGCGGCCTCAGATTCATGTAGCGCCCTCCTCACCAGAACTAGAGATTTGTTGCTTGGCACTCCCCACGCACGAGCGCTTAGCACTCGGGGGAGGCGACTGCCAATCTTACTACCCAATAGGTTGGCTCTGCTAAACCCGTCCGGGAGCCGGGCACCCGGTATCGGGGAGTTAGTTCTCGGCCTTGTTGATCAGATCCCGAGCCGCCTGGGCTGAGCCTTCCGGGACCAGGAGCCGGGCCTCGGTGAAGTTGACGGCCACCGAGTAGCCGGTGTCTCCGAACACCTCGACCTTGATCCCGTGCGCCTCCAGGACCGCCGCCAGCACGTCAGCGTGCAGGCGATCGCCCCGGAACACCACGTCCCACCCTTTTACTGTCATCCGTCCCATCCTAGAGAGGGATCAGCGGTGGCCGGGTGTACGCCTCCGAAGAAGCCGGCGGCCGCGATCATGGCCGCGTTGTCGGTGCACAGCTCGAGCGGGGGCATGGTGAGGCGGGCCCGATCTCCGACCACCTCTTGCGCGCGCTTGCGAAGCAGCGTGTTCGCAGCCACCCCGCCGCAGACGACCACCTCCCTGCACGGCTCGGCGTCCAGGGCGCGGTCGAGCTTCTCGAGAAGCGATTCCACGACCGAGACCTCGAAGGCAGCCGCCAGGTCTGCGCGCGTCTGGTCGTCAGGCTCCCCCAGGTCGCGAAGCCTGTAGAGCAACGCGGTCTTGAGACCGCTGAAGCTGTACTCGAGGCCCTCCAGCGAGGGCCGAGGCAGCGGCTGGCGGCGGGCGTCGCCGCTGCGCGCCAGCCTGTCCATCGCCGGGCCGCCCGGGTAGCCCAGCCCAAGCATGCGTGCCGCCTTGTCGAAGGCTTCCCCGGCGGCGTCGTCGCGCGTGCGACCTATGACTTCGAACTGCCCGTGCGCGGGCATGCGAACGAGGTCCGAATGGGCCCCGCTGACGACCAGGCCGAGCAGCGGTGGTTCGAGGTCGGGCGGAGCGAGCATCGCGGCGTAAATGTGACCCCACAGGTGATTGACGCCGGTGAGGGGAATCCCCCAGGCCGCGGACAGGCCTTCAGCCATACCGGTGCCGACCAGCAGACATCCCACCAGGCCCGGACCGCGGGTGGCGGCGATCAGGGAGAGATCTGAGGGCCTGGCGCCGGCCTGCTCCAGGGCCAGGTCCAGGATCCGGGGCAGGCGCTCGAGGTGGTCCCTGGCCGCCAGCTCAGGCACCACTCCGCCGAAGCCACGATGGAGGTCGACCTGGGAATGGATCACGTTGGCGCGGACCCGCCGCCCATCCTCCACCACGGCCACGGAAGTCTCGTCGCAGGACGTCTCGATTCCGAGGGTCAGGCCGGCTCTGTTTACTGGTCGCCCCTCGTGACCAAATCTCGGCGGAGGCCCTGCACGTCGGCCTCGATCCGCTCCAGGTTCGTCTCGTATGCGCGCCGGAATCGGGGCGAGTGGATGGAGTCGGACCACATGACGATCGCGTCCTCGCCATTGTCCGTGTAGTAGCCCTTGCGACGACCGATGACCTTGAAACCGAAGC
>VBFO01000105.1 GCA_005881025.1 Chloroflexota bacterium
GCGAATTTGCGTGCATTCGAACGCTAAATCCGTGGAATTACATCTGTTTGTGTGCAATCGCGGTTGGCTCAGCTCAGCTGATTCGATCGAGCACCTGTAGAAAGATCTCGTACGGCTGAGCGCCGACGACCAGATACTTCCCGCCGAATACATGTGCCGGGATCGCGTTGATCCCCACCGACTCAGCCTCGGCGCGGCTCTCGTCGATCACCTGCTCGTAGCGTCCGGTCTCTAAAGCCGTTCGCAGCTCATCGCCATCAAGCCCGACCCCGACACCGACCCCGACCAGGTCGTCGAGGTTCTCCAACCGCGCCGTCTGCTCCCAGTGGGCCTTGAACAGCGCACGGTGCATCTCGTCGTACTTCCCATGCTCGCGCGCGAACTCCGCTGCCCCGAGCGCGCGCCGCGAGTTGATGATCACATCCCGCGACTCCATCAACAGCCCAACCTCCGCGGCCACCGCGCGCATGTGCTCGCGCATCTGCTGGGAGCGACTGCTTCCGAAATAGGCCTCGCGCGGGACGCCTTCGACCGGCGCCTCCGGGTGCAGCTCGAAGGGCACCCAGGCGACCCGAACCAGGCCCTCCTCCTCCAGCCGCTCGACTCGGACCGAGTCGATGTAGCACCAGGGTCAAACGTAGTCGGAGAAGACGATCAGCTCGACGGGCTCCATCGAGGCCACACCGTCATGATTTCAGACCGTGGAGTTCGCAAGGTGGCTCGAGGTCGCCTCCGGCACGCTGCTGGTGCTGCTGACGATCTACGACGTCTTCAAGTCCGTCGTCCTGCCGCGGCCCGCCATCAACAAGTTCGTCTTCGTCCGTCAGCTGTTCCTCGCCAGCTGGAGGCTGTGGAAGTGGATCAGCGAACGTCTCAACCCGGTCCGCAGGGAAGGCTGGCTGGCGACGTTCGGGCCCGTGCTCGCCATCATCATGTTCGCGGTCTGGGCCCTGCTGTTCATCATCGGCTACGGCCTCATGATCGACGGCCTGCGTGAGGAGATGAGGCCGGTGCCCGGCGACTTCTGGGAATCGATCTATTTTTCCGCCGGCACCCTTGTCCCGCTCAGCTACGGCGACTTTGTGCCGGAGGGGGTGCTGGCGCGGCTGGCCACTGTCGCCGAGAGCGCGACAGGAGTTGGAGTCGCCGCGCTCGCCATCACCCTGCTTTTCTCTCTCTACGAATCGTTCCAACGTCGCGAGGAGCTGGTCGTGACCCTCGACGCGCTTGCAGGCGCCCCGCCATCAGGGCTGCAGATGCTGGAGACGGCGGCCGAGCTCGACCTCAGACCGAAGCTCGCCAGCACATTCGACGAATGGCGCGACTGGATGGCAGCGGTCCTGGAAAGTCACCTTGCCTATCCGATCCTCTTTTACTTCCGCTCGAGCCATGACAACGAGGCCTGGCTGAACTCGTTCGGCGCCGTGATGGATGCCGCCACGCTCGTGATCAGCACAATCGACGGCGAGGCCGAGGGTTCGGCCCGGTTGACCCTGACCATCGGCAAGCACCTGGTCGAGGACATGTCGTGGTTCTTCGGCTTCACCCAGTCGCAGGATGTCGGCGTGGATCCTTCTGAGTTCGACGAGGCCTACGACCGCCTCAAGAAGTCTGGCTACAGGTGCAGGCCGCGGGACGCCGCCTGGGAGGATTTCTCGCGGATTCGTGCCCGCTACGCCTCCGCGCTGAACCAGAGCGCCAAGCGCTTCGCCATCATCCCGGCCCAATGGATCGGGGACCGTTCCTACATCCCTCACCAGTCAGGGAGGGGTCGGGTGCGCCGCGTCGGCCGGTAGCGCCAACGACAAATCGAGGGCGGACCCGTGAGGGCCCGTCAAGTTCTACATACGTTCTCCCAGCCTTTTTGGTGCTGCAATTTTTGCGTTTTCTGCCCCAGGATTGCACCCGGGGTGACGAGGCAGGGAGGGCTGGGCAGCGGTGGCGGCGCGGCTGCGGGCCGCCATCCTGCCACTTCGACTGGCAAGCGCAGGTCGGCCCGCTCCCTCAATCGTGAGCCGGCCTGCGCAAGCTGCGGGCATCCGATGGTGACCACGGTGGCCTTCTCCTTCAGCGAGTCGTACTGCTCGTGGCAGTGCGCGACCGACGCCTCGGCGGTGATCCCCGGCCTCTACTACGGCTGAGCGGCTGCTCGCCGGGTAGTCAGCAGCTGAGGTCGAGCAGGTAGGCCTCACGCGCACTGGCGTCGCCGAGAGCGCACCGCGGGTACAGGCGCCAGGTCGCCGCCGTGCCGACCCGCAGGTGACTGCACGACACGCGATCACCCGCACCGTTCTCCCCCAGGGCGATCTCGATCGGAACAAACGCCGCGCAGGCTCGGAAGTCTCCGCGGGCTGAATACGGGCAGGCGTCCTTGCGAGCCAGTGGAGAGCGTGGCACCTGCCTCCTCTCCGGGTCGTGTGGCGGAGGCCCCAGGAACATGTCCACCAGGCTGTTCTTGATCACATGCGAGCGCAGACGCTGCTTCACGAGGTAGCCCGAAGCGCCTAGATCAAGGCCCCTCTGGACCGTGTGGGCAGGCTCTCCTTCGCCCTTGAGCAGCACCACCGGCGTGGAGGCCGAACGTTCGTCGCTGCGCAGCTGCTTGAGGACGGTCAGGCCGTCCGTGTCGGGCAGCTCCAGGTCCAGGAAGATCAGGTCGTAGGGACCGGCGGCTTCGTTCAACGCCTCGGATCCGGAGCTGACGGCGATGACAGCGCAGCCTTCGCGCTCCAGCTGGGAGCTCAATGCCTTCGTGCCTTCGGTCTGATCGGTGGCGAGCAGAACCCTCAGCGACCCGTTCCCTATTCGCGCCATCTTGGGCCTAGCCCCCCCCGTTGAGCTCCTCTCTTCGGCGGCGCCACCAGGCGCGGCGGTACACAAAACTCTGGAGGTGCTGCACCAGCATCGGAAGGTTGGTCAGCTCGGCTTCGCGGCGTGCGGGCGCCGACAGGGTGGGCAGCACCGAGTGCAGGCGGTCCAGCATCTTGCGCTCGAGTTCGATGAGCTCTGTGTACGCGTCCTCCCACAGCCGTGCCACCTCAGCCGAGCTGGTAGCCAGGTCCTCGGACTCGAGATGCCGCATCAGCCCGCGATCGGCTCGACCGGTTTCCGCGCGTTTTGGTCGCGGAGCCATAGCAGTGATATAGGGTGTGAAACGCACCAAAAGCAGCATCATGTGGTGCGCGAAAGGGTGTAGCCTCCCGGCAGGGGCATTTGGGCGAAACCCGGCGGCCCGACCGCCTGCTCGAAGGCGAGGATCCAAAGAGCCTCGTCCCGAAGGATGCCCGTCACTGGATCGCCGTCTACCGGGAGATGATCACCTTCAAGGACGATCTCCTGGCGCGCATCAGGGCCCAGCTCAGCAGTCTTCCCGTGTCCGCTCGGCAGGACGTGCTCGACAACGACGTGGCGCTCATAGAGGAGCAGCTGAGGCGGTATCAACGAAGGCTCGAATACTGGTTCGCGCGGCAGTGGGAGCTCGAGGGCCTTCAGATCGACTACGAGAACCGGATCATCTCCTACCGGGAGCGATCGATAGTCCTGTCCAAACGGGAGTTTCAGCTCCTCGTTTTCTTGACGACTCGCTCACCGGTGTACACGAAGCCGAACCAGCTGCTGGTGCAGGCCTGGCACGACTCTCGGCTGCCCGAGGAAAGCCTGCGCACTTACATCGGCAAGGTGCGCGCGAAGCTGGCCAGGCTGAAGGTTGGCGCAGAGATCAAGAACCGGCCACGAGAGGGTTACGCCCTGATCTTCGACAACCAGAAAAAACCTCCGGCGTTCTGAGCCCTTCGCATCGACTGATGCGGAAATTGGTGCGGAGCCGAACGCACAATCGGCCCGGTACAACAAGTGACAGCACACGCCCCTGAAAAGGACCGGCTGCTTGACGGCGAAGATCCTGCCACGCAGATTGCAAAAGACGCCCGCCACTGGATCACCGTCTACCGGGAGATGATCGTCTTCAAGGAAGACCTGCTGGCACGGGTCCGGGCCAGCATCGCGGCGCTCCCCAAGGTGGCCCGAAGGGATGTCGATCACGACATCGGCCTGATCGAGCAGCAGCTGCAGCGCTACCAGAGGCGTCAGGAGTTCTGGTACGCGCGCCACTGGCAGCTAGAGGGACTCATCATCGATGAAGAGGACAGGGTGGTCGGTTTCCGCGATCGGACTGTCACGCTGACCAAGCGCGAGCTCCAGCTGCTCACGCACCTCGCCAGCCGCTCGCCAAGCTATGTGAGCGCTCGGCGCCTGCTGGTCGATGCGTGGCACGACGGGCAGCTGCCGGAAGAGTCGCTGCGGACTTACATCGTCCGGCTGCGCAGCAAGATCGGAAGCCTTGGCGCCGGCATCACGATCATGAATCGCCCCCGCCGCGGTTACGCGCTGGTCTTTCCTGACCGCGAGTAGCCCGGCAGCGTGGTCGTGAGCAGAGCGGCCAGGACAGACATCGCGGCCGCCACGTAGAGGACTGCGTTGAGCCCGGTCCGGACGATCAGCGCGCCGATCACGCCACCGGCGATCGATGAGAAGTAGATCGGCAGCAGCACCAGGTTCAGCGTCGTTGCTCGCCGCTCTTCCGGGACCGCGGTGGCAAGCACCGCGAAAACCATCGAGATCGCGATGGCGGTGGAGGCGCCGAGGCCGATCGCCGCGACCGTCAGCCACACCTCATCGGGCGCCAACGCCAGGCCGGCCAGGCTTGCGGCGGCGAGCACGCAGGCACCAGTGAGCATCGGCTTGAAACCGAACCTGTCGCCGGCGGCGCCGGCCAGCGGTGACAGCGCCGCGCCGACCAGCGCGGAGGCTCCGAAGACGATGCCGATCTGCCCCGCCACTCCGGCCGATGACCCGTGCAGGCGCACGACGAGCAGAGGCAGGAACGGATTCGCGATCTGGACAGCAAGGTAGGCGAGCCCGAAGACCCCGAAGACGATCAGCGTGATCCTGGTGGACAGGGTCAGCCTCAATGCCTCGACAGCGAGTCGTACCGCTGATCCTTGCGGAGCAGGCGGGCGCCTTCCTTCGCGGGCGAAAGCAAGCAGCAGCACCCCGGCGGCCAGCGACATCGCCGCGTCGAGCGCGAACAGCGAGTGCAGGTCGACCAGCGAATGGTCGACCAGCCACCCTCCCACCACCGGGCCGAGCGCGAAGCCGAGCGAAGGCGAGACGCCAAACAGCGAGATGGCGAAGCCCACCCTTCCCTGGGGCGTGACGGCGCGCAATGCCGTCAGCATCACGCCGGTGTTCCCGAGCTGAAATCCGACCAGCAGCAGCGCGGAGGCGGCCTCCCACCGGTTTTGGGCCAGCCAAAGCCCTCCGAACACCACCATCTCGACGAACGCGCTGCGGGCGATGATCGGAATGCGTCCATAACGTTCCGACCACACGCCCCAAAAGGGAACCAGGGGCAGCCCGAAGACGAAAAACGTCGCGTTCAGGTAGCCCGTCCAGGCCGGAATCTCTGACGGCGCCACGCGCACTGTGCCCAGGTAGAGGGGAAGGAACCTGAAAACGTGCGAGACGGTGAACGCCTCTACCGTCGAGGCGATGCCGAACAGGATCAGCAGCACCACCCATCCGGACGCGCGGCGCTCGCGGACCGCAGCGCCGGTGCTCGCTGACATGGCAGCGGACTATAGGAGCCGGCGGAATGTGGCGTGAGATGGCGGCGGTTCTGGGTATAGACATGACCATGAACCTGGAAGGAATCCACCACGTCAGCTCCATCACCGGCAATGCGCAGGCCAACGTCGATTTCTATGCCGGTGTTCTGGGCCTACGGCTGGTCAAGAAGACCGTCAACCAGGACGACCCCACCGTCTATCACCTCTTTTATGGCGACGACAAGGGCAGCCCCGGCCTCGACCTGACCTTCTTCGAATATCCGGGGGCGGAGCGTGGACGTGCGGGGCAGGGAATGATCCACCGCATCGTGCTTCGGGTCGCATCAGAGCCGGCGCTCGACTTCTGGGAGCGCCGCCTCGGTACCGCCGAGCGATCGCGCGGATCATTGCTCTTCGAGGACCCTGAGGGCCTGGGCTTGGAGTTGCGCGTGGTGGACGGCCAGGACGCGCCGCTCACCGCCACCCATCCTGAGATCCCCGCGGAGCACGCGATTCGCGGCTTCGAGGAGGTGCGTGCGTACACCGCGGATCCCGAGCGGAGCCGCAGCCTCCTCGAGAACGGTCTGGGCTTCATCAAGGATGGCGGGATGTCCTGGATCGCCAGAGGCGAGAGCCGGGGCGGCCGCTACATCTACGACCCGGCACCGGCCGAGCGTGGCGTGCCAGGCGCTGGCACCGTGCACCACGTGGCGTGGGCGTCGCTGGATGACGAGCAGCTCAAGTGGCGTGACCGCGTGATCGGAGAGGGTGCGCACCCGACACCCGTCATCGACCGCTTCTGGTTCAAGTCGGTTTACTTCCGAGAGCCGAGCGGAGTCCTGTTCGAGGTCGCCACGATGGGCCCCGGTTTCGCGGTGGACGAGGATCCTGAGCACCTCGGCGAGAAGCTCGTGCTACCGCCTCGATTCGAGCACCTCCGAGGGCAGCTCGAGGAGACGCTGACCCCGATCCGGGTCCCCGCCGGCGCGGGTAAGAGCTGAGGCTCTTTAAGCCGCGGGCGCCGCGGGCGCAGATTGCATGCGCTCGAACCACGCGGTGACACCTGCCTGGACCGTCGCCGAGTAGACGATGGTGAGAAAGACTCCGATGCAGCAGGCGATGATCCCGAGCGCGGCGATGATGCCGGAGACGAAGAAGAGCATGCCGGCGATGACGCTGTTCCCGACATTGGCGGTGGCGTAGCGCCACACCCCGGCGAGGTCGAATCCGCCGGCAAACCCGTGGTGGAACACCATCACGACCAGGGTTGGCGTGATGAAGTAGATCAGCAGCTGGACCAGAAAGCCCCACAGCGCGCCCAGGCCTGACAGCGGGCCGCCCACGAACTGGGATGAGCAGAAGCCCTGGTTACACCTCTGGACCATGCCGGCGCTGCCGACGAGCTGAAGGATCCAGCCGGGGATGTTGAGCGCGATCGAGTAGATGAGCAGGACGCCGAAGAAAGCTATGCCACGACCCAGATGAAACCCTGCGGGCGGCAGCTCGTTGCGGCCGGCGCGCGCATTCTCGAAAGCCATCATCAGCCAGCCTGTGGTCGCGATCCAGCCGACGATCGGGATGATGAGGATCAGCGCCTGAACGATCATCTTGCCCGCCCAGCTCGGGTCGCGGAACGCCCAGCCGAACGCCTCGCCGGCGCTGTTCATGCGCCGAGTCTAATCGCTCACCAATGTCTTGGCCAGGCGGGGGCTTACGCTTAACGGAGTCCGATGAAGGCATACATGTTCATCAACGCCATGCGCGGGCAGTCGCTGGCCCTGACCAAGGCGATCCGCGTGGTTGGTGGCGTCACCGGCGCTGACGCAATCACGGGCGATTACGACATAGTGGCCATGGTGGAGGCTCGAGACCTGGCGGACCTGCGGACGACGATGGCCGGCGTCCAGGCCATCGACGGAATCCTCAAGACGACCACCTGCATGGTTCTCTCCGACTAGAATTACGCCACCGTGAAGCCCGTATCCGGACTGCTTCTTACCTAGCGGGCGCCATCAGGGCGCTCGCAAAGACCTCCTGCGTCTGGTGACCCAGGAGGTCTTTCATTTCTACGGAGGCTCGCCAAATTCCATGAAGAAGATGCCGATCAGCAAGTACCGGCCCTACCCGCCGGTGGACCTGCCGGACCGTCGCTGGCCCTCGCGCGCGATCACCTCCGCGCCGACCTGGTGCAGCGTCGACCTCCGCGACGGCAACCAGGCCCTGATCGATCCCATGGACGTCACCCGGAAGCGCAGGTTGTTCGAGCTGCTGGTGCGAATGGGATTCAAGGAGATCGAGGTCGGGTTCCCCTCTTCTTCGCAGCCGGATTTCGACTTCGTCCGCCTGCTGATCGAGGAGGACCTCATCCCGCCCGACGTCACCATCCAGGTGCTGACCCAGGCGCGCGACGAGCTGATCGAGCGGACCTTCGAGAGCCTGACCGGCGCAAAACGGGTGATCGTGCACCTGTACAACTCGACCTCGGCACTTCAGCGCCGGGTGGTCTTCGGGCTGGACCGCGATGGCATCGCCGGCATCGCCGTCCGCGGGGCCGAGCTGATCAGGCGCCTGGCGTCCGACCATCGCGGGACCGAGTTTGTTTTCGAGTACTCACCCGAAAGCTTCACCGGCACGGAGCTGGATTTCGCAAAGGAGATCTGCGAGGCGGTGATGGACGTCTGGGGGCCCAGTCGCGAGCACCGAGTCATCCTCAACCTGCCGGCCACCGTCGAGATGAGCACCCCGAACATCTACGCCGACCAGATCGAGTGGTGCCATCGCCACTTCCGCGACCGCGAGGCGTTCACCCTCAGCATCCATCCGCACAATGACCGCGGCAGCGCCGTGGCGGCAGCGGAGCTTGCGCTGATGGCCGGCGCAGAGAGAGTCGAGGGCACGCTCTTCGGCAATGGCGAGCGCACCGGCAACGTCGACCTGGTGACGCTGGCCATGAACCTGTTCAGCCAGGGCATCGATCCCGGGCTGGACATCACGAACATCGACGAGCTGCGCCGCGTGGTCGAGGCCTGCAACCAGCTGCCCGTCCACGCTCGCCATCCGTACGTCGGAGAGCTCGTCTACACGGCCTTCTCCGGTTCGCACCAGGATGCCATCAAGAAAGGCATGGACGCCCGCGCGGCATCACAGAGCGAGATCTGGGATGTGCCGTACCTTCCGATCGACCCGCTCGACGTAGGCAGGACATACGAGGCGATCATCCGGGTCAACAGCCAGTCCGGGAAGGGCGGCGTCGCCTACATCCTCAAGCACGACTACCACCTCGATCTTCCGCGCCGTCTCCAGATCGAGTTCATGCGGGTGATCCAGGAGATCACCGATGTCACCGGCAAGGAGATCACCCCGCCCGAGATCTGGAACGCGTTCACAACGACGTATCTGATCCCGAACGCGAACCTGGAGCTGGTCGAGCACGAGACCAGCGACCACGCCGGCTCCAACGGGGCCGGCCGCACCCGGCTCGAGGCGGTGGTCCGCCTGGCCGGGGCCGAGCGCACGATCTCCGGTCGCGGAAACGGCCCCATCGCCGCCTTCACGGACGCGCTGGCGCGCGAGGTGGGGATCCAGGTCCAGGTCGTGGACTACGTCGAGCACGCGGTCGGTTCAGGGTCGGACGCCACCGCCGTGGCTTACGTCGAGGCGGCCGGCGGGGGGCGGGGGGCGGCCTGGGGCGTCGGGATGAGCCCGAACATCCTGACCGCGTCGCTCAAAGCGGTGGTCAGCGCGGCCAACCGCCTGCACCTTGCGGTTTTGTCGCCCATTCACAAGACGGACCCCGTGCCGGGGCTGTAGGATTCGGGGTCCGATGTCATCAACTCAGCGCCTCGTAGCGGTAGAGGGTCTGGCCCTTATCGGCCTCCGCAGGGAGGCGCTCGCGACCTAACCAGTCAAGCTGAAAGCGATCGCCAAGCCCCTGCAGGACGCAGGGGCTTTTTGTTTGTATCCCGCCCGCAAGCAAGTACCAGGAGATGGATCAGAAGTGAGCACCGCCGTCAGACCGATCGACAAGACCGCTCTGGACCGGTCCAGCGGCAACTACGCGCTCATCGACACCCTGCGCAAGTGGGGGATCACGTTCTTCTCGGGGGTCAACGGCGGTGGGCTGATCCACGTGACCAAGCACCTGGAGCCATACCTGGGTCTCCAGCATTCCGGGGACAGCGTTCCCCGCATGCAGACCATGGGCGAGTACGTGGCGGGCTTCGTGCCCCTGGGCTACTACCTCGCTTCAGGCCGCGTCGCCGGCTGCCTGACGACCACCGGCGCCGCCACCAAGCTGGGATCCAGCGGCATCACAGACGCCAAGCTCCACAACATCCCCGCCGTGTACGTGATCGCCCTGAACTCCACCCTCTCAATCGGCCGCTCTCCGCTGCAGGACGTGTCGGAGCACGGGATGAACATCATTCCGCAGCTGCGCGCCGAGCTCGGCGACGCGTGCATCGTGATCGACGACATCGACAGCCTGGGCGATCGTCTGGAGCTCGCTCAGTCGATCCTCGCGGCCTCCAAGCCTGTCGCGATCGCGTTCCACCCCGACATCCTGTCCAAGGACGCTGATGTCGACGTCCCGCGCCGCGAGCGCCCGCGGATGCTCGACCAGATCGACGCGGATCGGTTCGTCAACGAGTTCCCGCAGATCTCCCGCGGGCGGCGCGTGATCATCTACGCCGGAGCCGAGGCAGCTCGCTGCCCCGGCATCACCGAGCTCACGACCGCGCTTTCGGAGACGCTTCAGGCGCCGACGGTCTGGTCCGTCAACGGTGCCAACGCGATCTCGTCCGACAACCCCTATGGGTACGGCTACATCTCCTTCGGCGGCAACGACGAGGCGATGAAGCTGTGGCGGTCCATCAACAGCGATGACGTCGTGATCACTTTGGGGTTCGACTCAGGCGAATATTCGCTCAACCTCGGCTCGATTCCTGCCGGTCACGTGTGGCACTTCACGGCGTGGACCTCGCCCTATGGCCACCAGGACGGCGATTTCCGGCACCGCGTGGATGGCGACTATCGGGTCGTGCGTGGCGACATCGAGCAGACGCTGGATTACGTCCTGCCGAAGCTCAGGGGCGTGATCACCGACCGGCCGCCCGTCAACCTGCCGAAGGACCTCAACACGCGCACCATCTCGCGCCAGGTGCGCGATGGCTGCGTGGACGCGATCGCGTTCTATTCGGAGCTGCATCGCTCATGGCGGCCGCACAGCATCGGCTTCGACGATGTCTGCACCGCGTACAAAGACCGCCAGTACGTGGCCCAGCGTCCGCATCCGTCGATTCCCTTCCATACGGTGCACGACGGCTCAGCGATGGGCGGGGCGTTCGGGCTCGGAGTGGGGGCCCGCGCAGCGGACCCGAGCCTGCATACCTTCGTGTTCTCGGGAGACGGGTGCTGGCGCCTATACGGTGGGGCGCTTGCGGAGGCGGCGAACATCGGGATGAACCTGTTCATCATCAACAATGGCCGCTACGCGATCGTCGACAAGGGGCTCGAGGTGGTCATCCCGGATTGGGAGAAGGACCGCTATCACGGGGTGCTGCAGAACATCGACTTCGTGGCCGCCGCGAAGGCGCATGGCTGGGATGGGTACCGCCTGCGACCGGACCTGGGCAACCTGGACGAGATCCTGGACGCGTGCTATTCGGCGAAGGGCCAGTCGGTGCTGGTCGACGTGCCGATCGACGCGGACCAGGTGCTCGGCCTGAACCCCCGGCTTTACAACCTGACGACGGACACTTACCTCTAGCTCAGGCCGCGGAGTTGATTCCGCCCGTTTGGCACCAAAAGGGTCCTTCCGAAGCCTGAGTTCCGCACGTCTGGCACCAAACGGGTGCTACGTGACGCTGATGTCCACCGCCGGGCGCATCTCGCTCAGCTTGTGCAGCACCTCATGAACTGGATGCGTAAGGAAGTTCGCCGGCGCCTCGTCCGGCGTCGACTCCCGCGCAGCGAGCGAGGGAAACGCGACCTGCTCCAGCAGCGCCTGGAAGCGCGGCCCCCACTTGCGCGTGCCCAGCCGCGCTGTGGTCGAGCAGTTGTCGACCATGTACGCCACACCACGCGCGTGCATGTAAGGCAGCAAGGAGTCGACAGCCTCGATGATCGACTCGTTGGCGATCTCCGAGTACGGATGGCCATGCTCGACCAGGATGTCCACCTGCGCCATCATCGCTCCACAGAAAGTCCCCGCCGTGAACCCATCGATCTCCGCCTTGGCCCGGCCTCGCTGCTTCCGCACTCCCGCCCCCGTCGTCCACATCGGCGACCCCTCGACATTGGTCATCGGATAGTCGCGAAACCTCCCGGCGGCCATGACCACGCTGCGGATCTCGTTGCCGGTCTGGACCTCGTCATAGATCTCCGCCATCAAGCCCTTGAAGGTCCCGTACGTCGCGTCATATGCGCGGCGGAAATCACGACGCCCATCAGGCGACAGCTGCTCGTCCAGGCCGATCAGACCCTGCCGTGAGATCGTCTCCCGGATCGGCCCGGTCAGCGACTCGCAAGCACGTGTAAAAGCCTCCGCGGGCGAAGCACCCTCGTCGAGATAGCGCTGGTAGAGCGCCTCGACCACCCCATGCACGGCCCCCAACAGAATCGCCCGCTCACCGAACAGGTCTGACACGACCTCGGACTTCAACGTCGTCTTGAACGTGTAGGGCGCGCCCAGAGCGACCGACCACCCCAGGGCGATGTCCGTCGCACGACCGTCGAGGTCCTGCTCGACGGCGAAGCTCGTGTTGATCCCGGCGCCATTCACCTCCCGGCCCTGCTCGTACAGCCGCCGCACCGACGGACCCATGCCCTTCGGGCAGACTGCGATCACGTTGACCCCGGCGGGGAATCGCTGACCTATCGTCTCGAGGAAACCGAGCAGGAACCCGTGCGACAGCCCCAGGGTGGAGCCCGGCCGGAGCGCGGCAAACACCTCCCGATGCAGGTTTGCCTGAGCGGCGTCCGAGATCAGCAGCACCGTGAGGTCCGACCCCCGGATGACGCTGAACATCTCGCCCAGCGTCCCGTCCGGCTCGGAGAATCCGGCCGCTCGCGCTTCAGCGAAAGACTCGGACCCCTCCCGCAGCCCGACCGCGACCTTGATGTCCGTGCCCGCCAGCGATTCGCGCAAGTTCTGCGCCTGCGCCGGCCCCTGCGAGCCCCAGCCGATGACCCCGATCTGCTTCACGCCACCGAATGCGCGCGGCAGCAGCTTGAACAGGTGGCGGCCGCCGCGCAAAAAGCTCTCGCGCACGCCATCGAGCTCGATCGTCTCCACGTCGAAAATCTGAGACTCGAACAGGTTGGGCTTGCGCACCGCCGACGTGGCCGTCCTCATTCTGCCGCCGGGTAGCTGCCGAACAGCTTGACCTCGGTCGCCTCGACCGCGAGCGCTTGCAAGGCCTCGACCGCCGCGGCCGCGTCGACGATCTCGAAGTCGACGTAGAACCTGTACTGCCACGGCCGGCTGGGCACCGGGCGGGAGTCGAGGCGGGTGAGGTTGATGGAGCGAGCCGAGAAGCACTGCAGAGCGCTCACGAGGCTTCCGGGCTTGTGTGCGCCGATGAAGGCGAGTGAGGCCTTGGTCAGGCCGGCCCCTGGAGCGGCCGCCGCGCCGCGGTCGACGATCACGAAACGCGTCTGGTTGGAGTCGTCGTCCTGGATCCCTTCAGCCAGGATCTTCAGCCCGTACCGCCGTGCCGCCGCCGAGCTAGCGATGGCCGCGCTGCCCATCACCATCCCCTCCGCGACCGCCCGCGCGGCTCCGGCCGTGTCGTGAAACGTGACGGCCTGGATGTTTCGAGCTTCGAGAAACCGCCGGCACTGCAAAAGCGCCTGCGGGTGGGACAGGGCCCGGACGACCGGCTCGCCGCGCCCAAGCAGGCAATGGCGGACCGGGTGGACGACCTCGCCGCTGATGCGGACACCGGATCGCTCCCACATCAGGTCGTTGACCTCCTGGACGATCCCTCCCAACGAGTTCTCGACCGGCAGGACCGCCGCATCGACCTCGCGGGACTCGAGCGCATCGAAAGCGCGCGTGAACGTCGGAAACCCGACGGTCGTCGCGTTTGGGAGCACCGCCAGCGCGGCCTCTTCGGAGTACGCGCCAGGCTCGCCCTGATAGCCGACGCGCGCCCAGCCCGGATGTGGATCCACGGGCGCAATGCTAGAGACCCGGTCTAGCCGAGTGCCTGTGTACGCCTCACAACTCTAGGCGGAGGGGTGGGCGTGCAGCGCCCGGCGCAGGTCCTCCAGGTGCTGCCGCTGGTGCTCCAGCATCTCCGCCATCGCGTCGCCCACCGAATAACCGGGATAGGCTCCGAGGGTCACCTTCTTATCGAGGTCCGTGTCGGTCAGCACCTCGACGAGCTGCGTCGTCCCCATGTCGAACTCGTTCAGCAGTTCCTGCGAATCCTTGTCGGCCCGCTTGCGCACCTGGGACCGGTTCCAGCGGTCGGCGTCGAACGGCTCAGCACCGGGCCGTGGCGGCTGTGTGGACGAGACCACGACCGCCGGCAGCGCGGCCTCGCTGCTGGAGAGATGAGCCAGCAGGTCGTGGCACGACCAGCCCTCATAGCCGTCGGCCGGCGCCGACCAGTCCCCATGAAGCGCACGGACGATGCTGGCCAGCTCTATGAACGCCGCCTGCAGTGAGCTGGCCGAGACTCCCTCAGCCATAAACGGAGTCTAGCTACCCTTACAGAATGCTGAAGTCGATCGACCCTGCCAGTGGCCGCGAGCTGGCGACTTTCGACGAGGCCGATGAGGCTGCGGTCGAGGCCGCGATCGCCAGAGCCTGGGACGTTCGCCTCGGCTGGCGCGATGCAGGCATCGAGCACCGCTCTCGCCTGCTCAAAGACGTGGCGGGCGTGCTGAGGGCGGACAAAGCGCGTTATGCATCGATCCTCACGTCCGAGATGGGCAAGCCCATCGTCGAGGCGGAAGGTGAGGTCGAGAAGTGCGCCTGGACCGCAGGCTGGATCGGGGACAATGCCGCCCGGCTCCTCGCCGACGAGCCGATCGAGAGCACCGCGACCCAGAGCTACGTCAGGTATCAGCCGCTCGGCGTCGTGCTGGCAGTGATGCCGTGGAACTTCCCCTTCTGGCAGGCCTTCCGCGCCGGGCTCCCGGCGCTCGCAGCCGGCAACGTGATGCTTTTGAAGCACGCGTCGAACGTCCCACAGTCTGCGCTCGCCATCGAGGAGGTCTTCCGCGAGGCGGGAGTCCCGGATGGCGTCTTCCAGACTCTCCTCATCGGGTCCGCTGCGGTGGAACGGATCATCTCCGACCGGCGGGTCGCCGGCGTGACCCTCACCGGCTCTGAGGCCGCCGGCGCCCATGTGGCCGCGACCGCGGGCAAGGCGCTCAAGAAGTCGGTGCTCGAGCTCGGAGGCTCGGATCCCTTCATCGTCCTGGCGGACGCCGACGTTGCTGCCGCGGCCACAGTCGCCTGCCGCGCGCGCAACCAGAACAACGGCCAGAGCTGCATCGCCGCCAAGCGCTTCATCGTTGTCGAGGACGTGGCGGACGAGTTCGAGAAGCACTTCGTCGGGGCGGTTGCGGCCCTGAAGGTCGGAGACCCGATGGACCGCGGCAACCAGGTCGGCCCGCTGGCGCGCCCCGACCTGATCGATGCGCTCGAGCGCCAGGTGAAAGAGTCGGTGGGCATGGGCGCCCGAGTGCTGACCGGCGGCAAGCGCCTGGAGGAGTCCGGCAACTACTACGCACCCACAGTGCTGGGTGGTGTGAGCTCCAAGATGCCGGTCTTCAAAGAGGAGACCTTCGGTCCGGTCGCAGCCGTGATTCGGGTCAAAGATGAGGAAGAGGCGCTCCAGGTAGCCAACAACTCGGACTTCGGGCTGGGCTCCAGCATCTGGACTCGCGACATCGACAAGGCGCGGCGGCTGGCCGAGCGAGTGGAGGCCGGGCTGGTGTTCGTGAACGGGATGGTCGCCTCGGACGCACGGCTGCCGTTTGGCGGGGTCAAGAAGTCCGGCTATGGGCGCGAGCTGTCGGAGTTCGGGATCAAGGAGTTCGTCAACATCCAGACGGTCTGGATCGGGCCCGCCAAGAACTGATCGCGCGGCGCGCGATCCGGAACGAGCCTGTTCAGGCGGTCGCGGCCGCGGCCGGAGCAGGCGTCTTCCTGGCCGCTTTCTTCTTTCCGGCCTCGAACTTGCGCGCGAGCACCGAGTAGCTGTCCTTCAATGCCTTGGCCGGATCGAGCCCGAGGTCACGTGCGATGCTCGGGATGGCCTCGAGCGGACCCTCGATCTCGGCGAAATGGCCGAACTCGAGAACGTCGAGCGTGACGTTCACCTGGTTCACCACGTAGACCGTCCGGTGCTTCCGGTAGACGACCAGGATCTGAAAACCAAGCTGCGCGAAGAGATCGAGGGTCGCGTGGGCGTCTGACACCTGGACCTCGGTCTCCTCCCGCACCTTCACGCCGCTGAAGAACTGCGCCGGGCCCTTGGCGGTGAGGACGCCCTTCGGGCCGCCGTCCAGCACACGCAGCCGCAGCGTTACGCGCCGCGTTGTCTTGCCCGGGCCCTGGAACCTGAAGTTCTCTTCGTCATACACGCCCTCGCGGCGCGCCCCCAGCTTGCGTAGTGCAGAGCGCAGACGTGCATGGTCGCGTGGTCCGGTTGGGGGATTCGCACGCTGTCGTCGGGCGCGGGGAACTACGACCCCTGCAGCTATCACAACGGGTCCGTGTGGCCGCACGACAGCGCGGTGGCGGCGGCCGGGCTGCGCCGGGCGGGCTGCTCGCGCGAGGCCGAGCAGGTGGCCCGCGCGATCCTGGAGGCAGGGATGGCGTTTCCCGACCGCCGCCTTCCCGAGCTGTGGTGCGGCACTCCGCGTGTGGCCGACGAGCTGCCCGACGACTACCGCAACAGCTGCAGCCCGCAGGCGTGGGCGGCGGCCGCGGTGTTTTCTCTCCTCACCACCCTGCTCGGCCTGGAGGCTGATGCCACCCACGGGCGTCTGCACATCGATCCCCTGGCCACGCCGCTGTTCAATCATCTGGAGGTGACCG
>VBFO01000067.1 GCA_005881025.1 Chloroflexota bacterium
GGTTGGGCATGCGGCCCAGGCGAGCGTCGTGACTCGCCAGCGCTACCGCATCCGCTCGGTGCCCCTGGTGCCGGCCCTCGTGACCGGCGCCTGGTCGGGCTTCGTGCCGGGACTCTTCATCGGCGGTGCGGTCGGTGTGGCGATCACCTTCGGTGCCGGCGCCGCGCTCGAGTGGATGCGGCAGCTGAGCTTCACCACCGGCATCCAGCAGCAGCTGCTGCCCTTCGGCGACCGGATCGGACAGCTGGAGACCCTGCAGGATGCCTGGCCGGCGGTGATCGGGGTGTCGGCGCTGGCGGTGGGGCTGGTGTCGGCGTTGATCGGGGTGCTGACCGGTGCCGTGGTGAGCGCCTCCTACGGCAGCCTGCTGGGAGCCGTGGAGGTGGAGGTCGAGCCCGTCGAGGCTGTGGCCGCGGCCGAGGCGGCTGCTGTGGCGCCGGCGGGGCGCGTCAAGCGTGTCACGCGCCGTTTGGGCCGGAAGCGGAATACGAGGACCGTCGCCCGACTTGACTGAGATGGAATGGCAATCAAGAACGACCCCATCAACGAAGCCCTTCGGCGCGGTCACACCATCGACATCACGACTCATGGCCGCCACAGCGGCCAGGACCGCCGGATCGAGATCGTGTTTCACAACATCGGCGGGCGGCTGTACATAAGCGGCCAACCTTCGCGCCGGCGCCGGAGCTGGCTTGCGAACCTGGACGCGAATCCGGCCTTCACCTTCCACCTGAAGGGCCGCGTTCGGGCTGACCTTCCGGCGACGGCCCGGATCATCGACGACCAGACCGAGCGGCGGGAGATCCTGGCCCACGTCGCGCGGGCATGGAACCGGAACGACCTGGAGACTATGGTCTCCTACAGTCCCCTGATCGAGGTCATCCTCAAGCCCGGCGACAACTAAAGGCCTTCTAGCGGGGCGGCGGTGAGGCCGGAGGCACCTGGTTCACGGGCCCGCGGGACGGCGGCGTCGACCCGCCTGCTTGCGTGACAGAGTTGCGAATCGGGAGCGTCAGCTCGGCGGTTGCAGTCCCCCAGTCGGCCGGGTCGGCGGCGCTCGCCTGGTACTCGGCGGTGACCCAGATCCTGCTTGGATCCGTGGGGTCGGGAGCCGCGGCCGAGTAGTCACCCCAACGATTGCTGGGGGCGAAGAGGTAGGAGGCCTGGCCTGCGGCCATGATGAGCTCGGTCATGAACGAGGCCGGCGAGGCCGCGCCGCTGATGACGGCCGCAGCGGTGGGATAGATGCTCGGCGATGACTTCGTGTAGGCGACGAACAGGTTGCCGCCGGGGTCGACCATGACGGCTGGAAAGTACAGATCGATGCCGTTCGAGCCCACATCGAAGTCGTGGCCTACCGATGGGCTCACCCCTGTTGCGACCTCTACCAGCCGGAGGCATGAGCGGGTGGAGCTGTCGCCGGCAGGCATGCAGGCGTCGTTGCCCGACAGCCAGAGGCTTCCGCTCTGCCACACCGCGGAGAGGAAGCGCTCGCTGACGGTGCTGGTCACCGCGACTCCGCTGGGCTGACGAGGGTCGGGAGGCGTGTTGGTCTTGGTGAAATTGAGGTCGCTCTCGGTCCACGCGACATCGGCGGCCTGCGGGGTGCCGGTGATCGCCACCACGCCGAATGCGGAGATACCCGGCCCGCAACCGGACGCGCAGGGCGCCTCGTTGTAGACGAGCCACTCGGTGGTGGTGCCAGCCGTCAGCGTCAGGGCCGGCACGACGCGGAAGCGTGTGGTGTCGGGACCGAACACCGCCACCTGCGCGCCGTGGCCGGCCAGGAGATCCGACTTCTGCAGCACGTAGGTCTCCTGGCCCGTGAACGTGGGCGGGTTCGGAGGGCTGCCCGAGAAGTCGTTCCAGGAGACGACGACCTTGTCGGTGTCGACCCCGGTCATCGGCTGATCCCGAACGAGCGCCGCGCCCGTGGTCAGCAGGTACTTGTCCCAGATCCCGGTCGGATCGGACGTTTCGGAGACGGCGATGTAGTTCTGGCTGTTGTGCAGCTTGTCGAAGGCCAGGCCGGTCAGAAACCAGCGAGCGCTCTCACGGTCGTAGAGGAGGCGTGGATCGCTGAAGTCGTACGTGGGCGGGACGCTGAAAAATGTGTTGAGGTCCGCTGACGCCAGGAAGGCGCCCTCCTTGCTCCAGACAGAAAACGTGTCGTTGTCGGCCTCGGCGAGGCTGGTCGGGCCGGCCGCCAGCTGGGTGTCAGGAGGTTGGGAAGCCTGATCGGTCGGATAGAGGGTTTCCTGGCGGTGCAGGTCCATCACTGGAAATCCTGTGACCCTGGTGCCCGACAGCTGGGTGGTCGGCACCACGCCCTCCCTTCGAGGCGCGCTCGCCGGGGATGATCGGCTCGGAGCGAAAAAGGGGGCGGCTTGGGTTCGATTTCGGCTCGATCCGTGGGAGTCGCGCATGCGCACCGCGGTCGGATGAGCGACGTGTCGATAGGTCAGGTGGGGGGCCGAGGCGACGGTTGCCGGCACCACGCCGGTGGCGGAGGTGGCGACGAGCATCGCCATGCCGGCCAGGGTCCCCGCGAACGCCCGGTGGGCCACCACTCTCACCCCACTGCCGCGGCGGCCGCGTGCCCGCGACGATTCGCCGCTGGTTGCTCATGCTACCGAGGCAGATCGGCGAATGTGGCGAGCTCGACGCCCATGGCGTTCAGCCCCTCCCGAACCGCGGGGTCGCAGAGGACCTCGAGCTCCAGCTCCCGCTCCGATGCATAGACCGAGTGCAGGTTGCGGGCGATCCCGGGATGGCACATGAGCTCCATCCAGTCGGTCTCCGACTCCCGCACGAGGCGAAGCAGATTCGTCTTGGTGATGGCCTCGGGGTCGGGCTCGTTTCGGCCCTTCTGGCCGTAGAACCGGCCGCAGAACGCGACCCCGCCGTCGATCCCCCGCAGCGGCACGCCCAGCTCCCGCGCCACGCGGATGGATTCCTCTCGCGCGTGACCCTGCTGATGCACGTGCTGATGCGAGTCGAGGTGATCCGGTTTGTGTCCGACCAGCTCGACGAAGATCTCGAGCTGCTGCGCAATCTCTTTTGCGACCTGGGACCGATCGTTCAGATCTGCGCGTGAGTACATCAACCGGGACTCGCCTTCGACCGGCTCCCATTCGGTCAGGTCGATGTGCAATCCAAGACCAAGCTTCGGAGCTGTTCTCGCCAGCGCAGCCGCCGCAGCCGCCCTTGGCCGCTTGACCATGAGGCTGGCAGAGGTGACGATGCCCCGCCGGTGCGCCTCGACGATGCCCGTGTTGACGCCCTCGGTCATGCCGAGGTCGTCGGCGTTGACGATGAGGTGCTTCGCGCTCACCTGAGAAAAGTAGCCTCGTTCTGGATTCCGGGTAGCCGTTAGGATTGGCGCCGGTGTGAAGTCGCCACGTCACCCCCGACGGGTGACGCGCGCCCGCTCGCGGAACCGCGCGAAACGTATCAAGGGAAGGGTTTGGACGATAAGGGCCATGTAGCCCCCTGGAAAATTGAAGAAAGCGGGCTGGTCGACGAGCAGCAGCTCGCCCGCATCCTGGGGGTCGACGCCGGTGCGATTCGACGCGCCGTGCGCGCGGGCCAGCTCGACGCCGAGAAGGATCCGGTGCGCGGCAACATGTTCTATCTCGACTCGGTCCGCAAACGCCTCGCGGCCGCGGGATGGGACGGCATCGAGCCGCTGCTGACCGCCCAGCAGGCCGCCGGCCGCCTCCGCATCAGCCATGGCGAGCTCGCCAACCTGGTCACAGAAGGCAAGCTCAATCCCGTCCGCCCCCTCCCCGGGATGGCCGCGCGCTACCCCGCCTCCGAGGTCGAGGACATCATCGAGGGCGGCCGCACCCGAGAGATGATCACCGAGGCCGGCGCCGTGCTGCGCCTGATGCTCTCCAACCTCGTGCTGGTGGTCGCGATCCTGATCGCGATCTTCCCTCTCATCGCCCTGGTGAGAGGCACCACGGCCCTCGCCGGTGTCGACCAGCCCAATTCGATCATCGACTGGGTCGGCGTGATCCTGGCGGGTCTCGCCTTGCTCGCGGGCGGCATCTTCTTCTGCTACTCGGTGCGCTACTACGTGGCCACAATCATCGTGCTGGCCTCGGCCGCACCCTGGCTGTTGCGGTACAGACACCAGAGGCGCGAGGGTCGCATCGCGGTCGCCCGGGAACGCGATCCCAGCCACCTCAACCTTGGCTACGACCCGTTCGTGTCGATCCAGATCGCCGCCTACAACGAGGAGACTGTGATCGGGCGCCTGCTCGAAGCCTGCGAGAAGCTCGAGTATCCGAACTACGAGGTGATCCTGGTCGACGACTCGACCGACGGCACCGCCGATGTGGCCGAGCGGTGGGCCGGCCACCCGCGCTTCAAGATCATCCACCGGCCGCACCGCTCCGGCTTCAAGGGCGGCGCCCTGCGAGTCGCCATGGACGCGATGGACTCTCGCGCCGAGTACGTCGTGGTGTTCGACGCCGACGCCGTGCCTTTCCCGGATTCGATCCAGCGCCTGCTTCCGCACTTCTACGAGGTCCGCGACGGCAGAGCCCACCGCAAGCACCACGTCGCCGCCGTGCAGAGCTACCAGTGGCACGTCCTCAACAAGGACCAGAGCTGGCTGACCGAGGCGGTCAGGGCCGAGTACTCGGGCAGCTACATGATCGAGCGGCCGTTCCAGCAGGCGCTGGGCGGCATGAAGATGGTCGCCGGCACCGCCTACATGATCCGCTCCGACGTCCTGCGCAAGGTCGGTTGGGGCACCAGCATCACCGAGGACTGGGAGCTGACGCTCCACCTCTACACGCTCGGCTACAAGGTCGCCTACACGCCGTTTGCGGAGACGCCTGCCGAATGCGTGTCAGGCGTGCGCAAGCTGTCGCGGCAGCGCATGCGCTGGGCCGAGGGCCACAGCTTCAACGTCAAGAAGTGGTTCGGACTGATCTTCACGTCGCCGATGGTGAGCGCGGTCGAGAAGGTCGAGTTCGCGTTCTACGTCACCTACTACCTGCAGGCGGTGCTGCTGCTGATCGGCACCTTCTGCTGGGTGGTCGCCGAGCTCGGTTTCCATGCCCGCATCCCCGGCTGGACAGCTGTCCTCGGCTGGTCGCTGGTGCTGGCCAACCTGCTTTCGCTGCCATTGATGAATGCGGCCGGGCTCGTCTTGGAGGAGGCGCCGATCGGCGACTTCCGCGGCGCGCTGGGCTCCATCGTCACCGCCTACCTGCTGATCCCGTATCAGGGCCTGGCGGCGCTGCGAGGCTTCTTCGAGGCGGCCGAGGGGACGTGGATCCGCACGCCGAAGACAGGCCGGCTCACAGGCGCCATCCACCACCTGCGGCCGGTGGAGATGATCCAGCAGTGGGCCGTCGGCCTGCCGCAGAGACGCCAGCCGGCCGCTGCCGGCGCAATCGACCAGGCGGTGGGTGTTGTCGGCCGCCAGTTCGTTCCTCGCGTGGTCACTGTGTCGCTGGCTTTGCTGACGCTGGGCCTCACGGCCTGCGCGATAGTGCTGCCGGTCAGCGCGGGCGCGCCCACCTCCGCCTACTACCTGCACACCGGCTTTGTGATGGACCACACGCCGGCGGGCACCGGCCACAAGACCACCATCGACCTCTCGCCCGGCATGTCGCTGACGTGGACGTCGACCGACGTCTATCCGGCCGGCGATGTGATCCCCGCCGGAACCTACACCTTCACCGCCGACTGGCAGAAGGACGCGAAGGCTCGAGCGTCGGTCACCTTCACCGTCGGCTACGGCACCTCGTGTGGCTCGTTCGCGAATCTCGTGAGCTGGACCTCCGACGTGAACGCGCCGCCCAAGCCCACCACCACCGGGGCCACCACCACTCACGCGACCGACCTGCCGTCGGGCGGGCCGTATCACATCTGCTTTCGCATCCACGTCAACTCGATCACGTGCAATGGCAACAAGTGCCCGTTCGCGATCGTGTTCGACACGTCGCGATTCCAGGCCATCCTGAACCTGCCCGCCATCGAGGTCGACGAGCGCAGCCTTCCACTCGCGGGCGTGGCGGTGATGATCCCGCTGCTGGTCATGGTGCGGCCGTGGCGACGGCGGGCGGGCCGATGATGGTCGGAAGGCGCGTGGGCGTCGTGATCGCATGCGCGGCGGCGGTGCTGATGCTGCTGACGCCGTTCGTGACCACCCTCGACGATTTGCTGGCGGCGGTGGCTCAGCGCTTTGGGCTGGATGCGGCTGTCGCGTTCATCGCGATCCCCGAGGCGCGTCTGGTGGCGGTGGTCTTGAACCTCATCGGGATCGGCGCGTCCAGCGACGGTCCCCACATCACCGTCGCCGGCGTCCATCCGGTGACGCTGGTGATCGGGTGGAACTGTGTGGGGTGGCAGGGCCTGGTCCTGCTCGGGCTCACGTATCTCGTCGGTCTGCGTCCACAGGACAGCCTCGAGGCGCGGATGCACGTGGTGATGATCGGCGTGCTCGGGACCGTGATCATCAACCTTGGTCGCATCGCGATCGTGTCGGTGCTGGCGGCCCGCGTGGGCTACTACCCGGCGATCTTCGTTCACGACTGGGCCGCCACCATCGTCACGGTGATGTGGCTCACCGGGTTCTGGCTGTTCGCGCAGCGGTGGATCCTGGAGCCGGCGGTAACATCGAGAGAGATCCTCAGGGAGGTGAACGCGTGATGTTTGGAACGATCGCCCGCTATCGCGTCAAGCCGGGGCATGAAGACGCCCTGATGAAGCAGATGAAAGGGTTCGAGGGGGAGCCGCCGGCGGGGTGGCTTTACCACACGGTGTTCAAGAGCACGAAGGATCCAAACGAGATCTGGATGAGCGTCGTGTTCGAGAGCGAAGAGGCGTACCGCAAGAACGCGGACAGCCCTGACATGGACCGGGACTACCGCGAGATGCTCGAGCACCTGCAGGGTGAGCCGGAGTGGCATGACGGGAACGTCATCGACCAGGCCATGAGAGAGCCGGCGAAGAAGTAACCGTCAATACGCACGTTTGGTGCCAAACGTGCCTATCAAATCCGTGTGTTCGGTGTCTTTGGCGCCAAACGTGCGCTTCAGCTCGAGGCTGGGGCTCCGCAGCTGCCCGCGTACGTGCAGTCGTTGAACCCGTCCGCGTCCGGATCCGGCCCCGACGGCGTCGCCACCACGTTGTTGTTGAAGTCGACCAGCTGCATCTCCTCAGAAGCCCTCAGGCCCGCGCTCGCTCCATTCGTGAGCGCCAGGTCGAAATGGGCGTTGGAGAGATTCGGCATCGGGCCCACGCTGACATTGCCCGAGTTGTCGAGCACGACCGGCGTCTCCTCGATCCACTCCGCGCTGCCCTCGGTGGACGAGTACGGAACCGTCATGCTCCACGACCAGCCGCGGGTCTGGTCGCTCATCGACATCGTCCAGACGCCGTTGGTCGTGGTCGAGATGGTGCTGTGCATGGTGTCGCCCGCCCCGACCGTGCAGTTGGGATCGGGCGAGCATCCGCTGAGGTTGACGCTGGGCGCGGGGATGATCTCCCACCACGCGTAGTAGCTCGCCCTGCCGCTCGAGTCGATGTCCTGACCGGTGCCGTCCTGCATGAGCGTGGTGTCGGTGATCGTGCAGGTCGCGTCCACACAGCCACCGCCGATGCCGATCCAGCTGGCCGAGTACTCGGCCTCCCCGGCCTTGTGCCGGGTCGCGGTCGGCACAGTCCAGGTACCGGCGACGGAGGTGAACAGCTTGTTGCCCTGCTCCAGGGCGCCCTGGTTGTAGCCCGACCAGTTGTTGGACTTGTTGGCTCCGACGTGGACGATGGGCCGCCCGTGATGCCTCTGCACCGAATGGGCCTTGGCGGAGACGGCGGTGCCGTTGGACACCAGGGCCAAGAACGCGAGGGGAACCAGGCCGAAGCGGATCAACGCGCGCGTCTTCATATCTAGATTGAAAAGCTCGGCGCGGCCGAAGTACTGACGCGTACTCGGCCTAAAAGGGCTTGACCACCATCAGGAAGATCAGAAGCACGATGGCCACCGTTCCGACCACCGCGATCGGCACCGGTCGGGCCCTCTCAAGCTCGGCGTCAGCGCCGGCCTCGTTTTTGGCCAGCGCGTCCCGAGCCATGTGGTAGTGCCGGCTGAGCGCCCCCATCACCACGAGCGTCAGCACCAGGACCACGATCGCCGCCCAGATCCATCCGGTGTGCCACAGCGACCCGGCGAAGCCCATCCAGACACCGGTCACGATGAGGAGCAGCAGACCCGGATAGCTGATCGCGCCGGACCGAATCGACGCGCGCAGCAGCGCCCCGGTGGCGGCGTCCGCGGGCCGGCCACGCACGGCAAAGGAGGTTACTGCCGAGATGCCGTGCCCGAACAGAAAAAGCCCTACCCCCAGCACGTGAAAGAACTTGAGCCAGACGTACAGATTTCCCAATCGCGCCCCTCCGAACTTGACCGCCGCCAAACGCTCGCCTACGCTTTTTGCAAAGACCCCAGGCTTTAACTGGCTGCAAATTCTGGGGCATGCGGGGGTGTGTCATGTTTGATTCGGTTCGCGTTTCCGTGAGCGAAAAGAGGCCCTCAGGGCGGGCGGTGGCCCTGGGGGCCGCGATCGTCTTTCTGCTCATGATCGTCAACGGCTCCTCGGGCCTCGCGGCCACGGGCCCGACGTTCGGCACCCCGGTTCGCCTGCCGACCTTCCAGTCGTGTGGCGGTTATGAACCCGGGATCGCGCTCGACAAGTTCGGGAACATCTTCGTGACCGCGCACAAGCAAAACCACTGCGATGCGGTGGCGCTGGACCCGAGCGCTCCGACCGGCGTGCGCGCGCAGTCCTGGATGTGGACGTCGACCGACGGCGTCAACTGGGTCGACATGCCCGGTCTCGCCAACCTGGCCGCCGATCCTTCCCAGCTGGATGTCGGTGACGAGGGCGACATCGCTCTTGACGACGCCAACCACTTCTTCTTCGTCGACACGAAGGTCGTCGACGACAGCTTCACCCGCTGGACTGTCACCGGGCTCGGGACCTCGAACATGCTCCAGGACATACACCGGCCGGTGGTTCCATCACTGATGCCGATCGACGACCGGCCCTGGGTGGTCGCGCACGGCGCATCCACTGTGCTGTACGCCGGCAACGAGGGTGACAAGGACAGCTACAACGTCGGCTCAGCGGCCAACGGATGCACCGGCCCGGTCACGCCACCGGCACCCGGACAGCCCGCGACCGGAGGGCGCTACACCGTCTTCATGTCGCGAGACGCCGGTGCGACCTTCGACCCGGTCGGCTGCACGCTGCCGGACAGCGGCTGGTGCAGGCCGGCGGCAGACCACGCGGCCGGTTCGCCTTACCTGTACATGTTCTGCACCAACGACTCCGGCGCTGACGACAACATCAACAACCAGGGCGACCCCGGCTTCACGGTCGGCACCCTGTGGTCGTACGTGTCGGCCGACAATGGAGCGAGCTGGAAGCGGTACCGGGTCGACAGCTACAACGCCAAGTTGTCGAGGCCGCAGTCAGGCGATATCACGTGGCCGTCGATCAAGGTCGCGAAGAACGGCTACGTGTACGCTCTGTTCACCAACCCTGTCAGCGACTCGAGTGGCAACAAGATCGGCACCAGGCTCAACCTCTACCGCTCGACCAACCACGGCGCCAGCTGGCAGAAGCAGGACGTCACACCCGCGAACGCCGGCTTGATCCGATACAGCTGGGTCGACGTGGCCGGAGATGGGCGCACCATCGGCGTCGGCTACGAGACTCACCAGACCGTCAACGGCAACTGGCACGTTTACGCCGGTGAGTCGAACAGCTTCGGCAGCTCGGTCCACTACAGCCTGGTGGACCCGGTCGAGGTCGCCCCGCAGGGAGACTTCGTGTTCGGCGACTTCTTCGAGGTCGGGTTCGACAACGTCGGCCGGCTCGACGTGGTCTACACGCGATGTACTGACCTCGTGCCCGGGCAGGACTGGAGCGACTGCCTCAACTCCGACATCTACTTCGCACGCACGATCTAGCTCTTTGCGTTAGCAGGGACGGCCCGATGAAATGTCGGGCCGTCTCTAATTTCTTACCTCACGAGGGGATGAACCCGTTTTGCGCCAAACACGCGGAATACGGCCAAGGGATGCACCCGTTTTGCGCAAAACACGCGGAATACAGCCAGGGGATGCACCCTTTTTGGCGCCAAACAGCTGGATTACGGGTAAGAGAGGCTCGGTCCCCAACTCTTGCTGCGGCCATCCGGGGTTGCATCGAAGATGCCCCACATCGGCCACATGAAATCAACATGGCGCATGTCCTGGCCCGGCTCGGGCTTGGCCCACCAGAGCTCGCTGGTCCAGAAGTGATGGATCTTCTTTCCCCGGCGCACGAACACGTGGGCCAGCGGCCACTGCTGGCCGTTCTCACCCTCCGCGCCATAGTCATGGTTGAAGGTGTTGCCGGAGGATGACAGCAGCAGCGCGTGCTGCCACCCGCGGTTGCGGGCGTGCTGCCGGAACCTGTCGATCGGCGCCTTGGCGACGACCGCAAGGTTGACCCTCTGAGTCACATGACGCGCCGCGCCGTCGACCGTGTCGATGATCGACGTGCATGTCGGGCACGGCGAGTCCATGTCGGGCGCCTGCGGGAACATGAAGTTGTAGAGAAACAGCGTGCGTTTGCCCGGTGCGAAGAGCTCGGAAAGCCGAACCGCCTTGATTGCGCCTTCGCCCACACCGCCCAGAGGCAACTTTCGTCTCTGCTCGGCGACCGCCTCGATTTGGCGGCGGAGCTTGATCTCGGATTGCAGCAGCCGGTTCCGCGCCCGCCGGTACTCGGTGCTCTCGTAAGGAAACCTTGTCGACGTCTTCTTCTCAGCCATACGCCCTCCTGATCAAGTCCTCTGCGGAAGCGCCGTGCCGGTCAGCTTTTCGCACACCGCGAGCAGGCCCTCCTGGACCTCCTCGTCGCCCGCGGCCTCATGGGCCTTTCGACGGCGCTTGTGGTGCCAGTAGGCGCCGCTCACGTTCGCGGCCTCGCCGTCGCCGGTGGCCAGCCATGCCTGCGTCTCCGAGCCCTCTTCCAGGTTGTCCGGCGCTCCGCGGCCGCCCATCCTGGTCCTGACCCATCCAGGGTCCACGGCGTTGGACTTCACCGAGGGCCAGCGCCTGGCCACCGCGAATGCCAGCACAGTGTCGAACAGCTTGGAGTCCGAGTACGCCTGGGTGCCGTTCCAGCGCCGCTTCTTCCACTGCAGGTCGCCCAGGTCAGCATCGCCGTAGCTGTGCATGCCCGAGCTCAGATAGACGAGCCGCTTAGGCGGATGTATGAGCCCTGTCAGCAGGTACGGCGCGAGCACGTTGATGGAGAAGATGTGCTCGAGGCCGTCGGCGGTTTCGATCCTGCGTTCTCGATCGCCGACGCCGACGTTGTGGATCACTGCATCGAAAGGGCCCAGCCGGTTCGCCTGATCGGCAACGCTGCGGGTTTCGGCGATGCTCGCCACGTCGCCGATCACTACGCCAGAGGCTGCGGGTGCTGCCACCTTCGCATCCTCCGCACGCTTTGCGTTGCGGGCGTGCAGCACCACCTCGTGGCCTGCGGTCAGCAATCGCTGCGCGGCGGCGAGGCCCAGGCCATCCGACGAGCCCGTGATGAGAACCTTGGTTATGGCTATGGATTAAACGACGAGACAGGAGAAGAGACATGAGGCTGGTGGCAACGGAGTACCTGACGATCGACGGCGTTTTCGAGGAGCCCGGGCACTGGTCGCGCCCCTGGTTCGACGATGAGGCCGGCCAGTTCAAGTGGAACGAGCTGCAGGCGAGCGACGCCCAGCTGCTCGGACGCAAGACCTATGAGGGCTTCTTCTCGGCCTGGCCGACCATGGAGGGCACCGGCGAGTTCGGCGTGAAGATGAACACCATGCCCAAGTACGTGGTCTCCTCCACGCTAAAAGAAGCCGCGTGGTCTGGCTCGAAGCTCATCCAGGGCGACGTGGCCGGTGAGGTGCGCAAGCTGAAGGCGCAACCGGGGAAGGACCTCTTGCTCGCGGGCAGCGGCCAGCTCTTCAACGCGCTCATGAAAGAGAACCTGATCGACGCCTACCGCTTCATGGTCCACCCCATCGTCCTGGGCAAGGGAAGGCGGCTCTTTACCGATGCGACCGCCGAAAGAAAGCTCGAGCTGACTGACATCAAGCGCTTCGCCAAGGGGATCGTCGTGATGGAGCTGGTGCCCGCCAAGGCCTGAAAGCGGATCTGCGCCAGAAGCCGCACAATCCTCCCACCGTGGTGGACCTCCTGCGGCGCCGGCCCCTGGTCTCCTACTTCGTGCTGGCGTTCGCCTGGACGTGGGCGTTCGTGATCGTCTTTCTGATCCTGTTTCCGCTCCCGGACATCATCGTCCGCACCACTCCCGGCGATCTTGGCCCTCTGATCGCCGCGATCGTGATGTCATGGGTGGTCGCGGGCCGTCCAGGCGTCGGCAGGCTCCTCAAGTCGATGGTCCAGTGGCGGGTCAAACTCGTCTGGTACGCCATCGCGCTGGTCGGCATCCCCGCGATCTACATCGTGAGCATCGCGCTCGTCCCTGGCGCCGCCGGCTCGTTCAAGGCGCCGTCGCTGGGCGCTGTGGTGCTGTATCCGGTCCTGTACCTCCTGCTGGGCACGGTCGGCGGGCCCCTCACCGAAGAGCCCGGCTGGCGTGGGTTCGCGCTGCCCCGGCTCCAGCGGCGATGGGGTCCCCTCGCCGGCACTGTGATCCTGGGCCTGATGTGGGCCGCCTGGCATCTGCCGAACTACTTCCGACCTGATTGGGCGACGGTGAACGGGGGCCTCAGCTGGAGCGGCATCGGGACGTTCGCGATCGCAGCGGTGGCCTTCTCGGTGGTCCTCACCTGGGCCTACAACCGCACGAACGGCAGTGTCCTGATCGCGATTCTCATCCACGCGAGCATCAACTTCTCCCAGGGTCTGACCGGCGATCTGTTTCCGGCGGCCAAGAACAACGAGGTGGCTCCGGTCGCAGCATTCGTCGTGCTCGCGCTCGTGATCGTCTTCGCGACTCGAGGCCGGCTCGGCTACAAGGCGGCGGACCCGGTGGCCACCGCCACCACGCCCGCCTACTCAATACCTTGACCGCGCAGCGGGTACGGATCATCGGATGGGCCCTGTTTGGGCTCACCGTCGCGTGCATCCCGCTGACCGCCTTCATGTTTTCGCGACCGGGCCCGAATCCACCTACGTCCTCGGACCTCGTGAGCGCGGTGATCGCGTTCATCGGCGCCATCGCCTTCTCCGGCGTGGGCGCGCTGATCGTCTCGCAGCACCCAAGGCACCTGATCGGGTGGATCTTCTCGCTGTCAGGACCGGCCACGGCGGCGGCCATCGTGCTGTCGGCTTACGGGGCGCTGTCGACCGAGCCAGGCTGGACCTGGCTGCCCGCCGGCCAGAGCCTAAGCGGCGTTGGGTACGTCCTTCTGCAGAGCGGAGTGTTCCTGCCGCTGACCCTGGGCCTGCTGCTGTTCCCTGATGGTCGCCTGCTTTCCCGACGCTGGTTGATTCCGGCTGCGGCGGCGGTCGTCGGCCTCGTGATGCGGATGATCGGCGATTCGATGGACCAGAGCCTGTGGTACTGGGAGTGGACCAGCAACATCGGCGTGCTGGTGAGCATCGCGTCGGCGATCGCAGGCCTGGTGGCGCTTGCGATTCGATGGAGGCGCGGCGGACACGTCCTCCGCCAGCAGATCAAGTGGATGGCCGGCGCGGCGGCGGTGGTGGTGATCGCCTTCGTCGGGGATGTCGCCCTCAACATCGCGAACCAGGATCTGCTCAAGGGCAACGCGGAGTTCTACGTCTTCATCGTCGCCTACACCCTCATTCCCCTGGCCGCGGGGACGGCGATCCTGCGCTACGGCCTGTACGAAATCGACACCATCATCAATCAGGCGATCGTCTACGTCGCCTTCACCGCCATCCTCGCCGGCGTCTACGCGGGTGTGACCGCCACCCTGCAGAAGTTCTTCGTCGCAGTCACCGGCCAGTCATCCGACGCTGCGATCGTGATCACCGTGGCGTTGATCGCAACCCTGTTCACCCCGGTTCGAAACGCGCTGCAGCGTTTGGTCGACGCGCGCTTCAAGGACAAGCGCGACCTGGAGCGGCTCATGAAGACGCTCGAAACGGAGGTGGCGGCGGTGGTCGATGTGATGGACGGCCAGCGGCTGGCCGAACGCCTGGTGCGAACCGCGCGCGAAGGCGCGAACGCGACCGGCGCTGCGCTGTACCTCGACGGTGCCCGCGAACCGACCTACGTCTCCGGTGACTGGACCGGCGACGCAGTGCTCGTGGTGCCGCTGCGGGCGGGTGACAAAGAGATCGGAAGGATCGCCCTGGCCGGCCGGCGTCACGGAGCGCCGTACGCGCAGCGTGAGCGCGACCGACTCCAGGACGCCGCCGACATGGTGGCGATGGGTTTGCGCCTGGGCCAGGAGAGGCGGCAGGCAGAGCTCGTCGCTCCCTGATGTCCTTCTTCGGCACATCGCGGGCGGCCGGCGGTTGGGGCATCGTGTTTGTCGTCCTCCTCCTGGTCAGCGCGGCGATGGTCTCGGTGCCCACGGCTGCTGACACTGGTGACCAGATCGTCGCCTTCTACCGGGCCCACGGCCAGGTGATAGTGATCCAGCAGGTCGCGGGTATCCTCGCTCTGGGCGCGTTCATCGCGTTCGGCCTGTCGCTGCCTCCCAACCGATGGCTCCGTCCCGCTCTGTGGACATTCGTCGTGACGGAGATCGCCACGAACCTGTTTCCGCTGATCATCATCCTGACCAACCCCGCAGCAGGCACCGCTCACACGCTCACGTTCATCGAAGATCTGGCCGACGCCGTCTTCTTCCTCGCCAGCGCGCTGTTCGTTTCCATGGCCACCCTTGGACAGCCGGTCTGGTTGCGAATCGCCGCGTATGCGGTCGCATTGCTGGTCGCCGTCCGCGCCGTCGCGAGCCCGTTCGGTGTGACCGCCCTCGACCAGGTCGCCCCGATCGCATTCGTGGCCCTTGTGCTGGTGTTCAGCATCAAGCTGCTGGTCCGACCTTCAAGCCAAGCCTAAACCACGCATTTGCTATGTTTTATGCGTGCCGGAGACGCTAAAGCTAGGTAAAGCGGCCGAACTGCTTCGGGTCAGCCCCGACACTGTACGGCGGCTGATCGATGCTGGGCAGCTCAAGACAGTCAGGTCCGCAGGCGGACAGCGGCAGATCGATCGCGCATCGCTGGCCCGCTACATGGCCGCGCAACCGCGGCCCAAGGCGCCCGCGGTGATCAGCGCGTCGGCCCGCAACCGGTTCCAGGGCATCATCACGCGCGTCGACAAGGACGGCGTCGCGGCGGTGGTGGAGATGCAGGCCGGGCCGCACCGGATCGTGTCGATGATGACCCGCGACGCCGCCGACGAGCTGGGCCTGAAGCCGGGCGTGCTGGCGATCGCGTCGGTGAAGTCCACCAACGTCGTCATCGAGCTGCCGAACAGCTGAGAACCGCCTGTGCGTTGATTGCCGCATCGCTGCTCGCCGGCTGCGGCGGAGGCAGCCAGACGAGCACGCTCTACGTGTTCGCGGCGGCGTCGCTGACCGATGCCTTCAAAGCCATGGCCGGCGCGTATCAGAAGCAGCACCCTGACATCGACATCAAGCTCAACTTTGCGGGCACGCCGACCCTGGTGACGCAGATCGAGCAGGGCGCCCAGGCCGACGTGCTCGCCTCGGCCGACACCGCCAACATGGACCGCCTCAAGGCGGATGGGCTCACCTCCGGCGACGCGCAGGTCTTCGCGCACAACCAGCTGGAGATCGTGGTCGCGCCGGGCAACCCGAAAGGCATCAAGGCCCTGGCCGACCTCGCGAAGCCTGGAGTGATCTACATCTCCGAGGCAGCGACAGTACCTGCGGGCAAGTACGCGCAGCAGGCTCTGCAGAAGGCAGGAGTGACCGTGAGGCCACGAAGTCTCGAGGCGGACGTGAAGTCGGTGATCAGCAAGATCGAGCTGGGAGAGGCTGACGCCGGGATCGTCTACACGACCGACCTCAAAGCCGCGGGCGCCAGGGTGCAGGGCGTGGAGATTCCTGCGGAGGACAACGTGGTGGCGACGTATCCGATCGTCGCCGTGAAAGGCGCAAAAAATTCCGCGGCCGCCGGCGCCTTCATCGCGTACGTGCTGTCCGAGGCTGGGCAGTCGACATTGGCATCGTTCGGTTTCAAGCCCGCCTGAGACATGAGACGCGAGCGGGCGCCGCTGGCGATCGGGATCCTGGCCGCCGCGGGTGCGGCCTTCTTCATCCTGCCCCTGATCGGCCTGGTGGTGAGGACACCGTGGGCGGATGCGGCGAGGGCTGTCACCTCGGCCGACACGCTGGAGGCGTTGAGGCTGTCGCTCGTCGCTTCGCTGACCGCGACCGGCGTCGCGCTGGTCCTCGGCGTGCCGCTGGCCTGGGTCTACGCGCGGATCGAATTCCCTGGTCGTTCGGTGCTGCGAGCCCTGACCACGCTGCCGATGGTGCTGCCGCCGGTGGTGGGCGGAATCGCCCTGCTGCTCGCGTTCGGTCGCCGCGGACTGCTCGGCTCGTGGCTCGAGAGCAGCTTCGGGATCTCGCTGCCGTTCACGACTGCAGGCGTCGTGTTCGCGGAGACGTTTGTCGCGATGCCGTTCCTGGTCCTGACCGTCGAGGCGGGCCTCCGTTCCATGGACAGGCGCTACGAGGACGCGGCGCGGACGCTGGGGGCAAAACGCTGGACGATCTTCACGCGCGTCACCCTGCCGCTCATCGCCCCCTCCCTCTTCGCCGGTGCTGTCCTCTGCTGGGCGCGAGCCCTCGGTGAGTTCGGGGCCACGATCACCTTCGCCGGCAACTTTCCTGGCGTGACGCAGACGATGCCGCTGGCGGTTTACCTGCTGCTGGGGACCAACCCCGAGGGCTCGTACATCCTGAGCCTGATCCTGCTCGTGGTCTCGCTTGTGGTGCTGGTGGGGCTGAGACATCGGTGGCTGGGATCGGCGTGAGCCTCCAAGCTGATGTGCGCGTCAAGGCGGGAGCGCTCGAGATCGACATGCGCATCGACGTCGCGGAGGGTGAGGTGGTCGCCCTGCTCGGGCCCAACGGCGCCGGCAAGACGACACTGCTGCGAGCTCTTGCCGGGCTCGTGCAGCTGGAGTCGGGCCGGGTCGCACTCGACGGTGTCGTGCTCGAGGACACGCGGTCTGGCCGCTACGTGCCGACCGAGGAGCGTTCGATTGGTTTTGTCTTCCAGGACTACCTGCTGTTCCCCCACCTGAGCGTGCTCGACAACGTGGCGTTCGGCCTGCGCTCTCGCGGCGTGCGCGGCCCAGAGGTGCAGCGGCGGGCTGCCGCCTGGCTGGAGCGGGTCGGGCTTGCCGACCGCGCACATTCGAAACCATCAGCACTGTCCGGCGGGGAGAGGCAGCGGGTGGCGCTCGCGCGGGCCCTCGCGCCTGACCCACATGTGCTGCTCCTCGACGAGCCGCTGGCCGCCCTCGACGCCACCACCCGGGCGGCGATGCGGCGCGATCTGAAGTCACACCTGTCGGGCTTTCGGGGCGTGCGGCTGCTGGTGACACACGATCCGCTGGAGGCGGCGGTGCTGGCGGACCGGCTCATCGTGATGGAGCGCGGAAAGCACGTGCAGACCGGCACCCCCGCCGAGGTGACATCGCGGCCGCGATCTCCGTACGTGGCCGACCTCGTCGGCGTGAATCTGTTCCGCGGTGTGGCCCAGCGCGGGTCGGTGCGCGTCGCCGCCGGCGCTGCTGTCGCGGCAGCGGGCGCAGAGAGCGGTGAAGTCTTCGCTGTCATCCACCCACGTGCTGTTGCCCTGCACCGGTCGCGGCCGGAGGGCAGCCCGCGCAACGTGTGGCACGGCCGGGCCACCGGCATCGAGCTCTATGGAGACAGGGCGCGAGTGCGGGTCGAGGGTGAGGTGCCGATCGTGGCCGAGGTGACGCCGGCGGCGCTGGCTGAGCTGAAGCTGGGGGAGGGCGGCGAGGTGTGGCTGTCGTTCAAGGCGACTGACGTGGGCGTCTACCCCGCCTGACCGAGCGTGCACAATACGCGTGCCATGGGACGTTATATGCGCTGGATCTACGCCGGCTGGTTCGCAACGATCGCGGTCGCGATCGTCGTGCAGTTCTACCTCGCCGGGTACGCCGTGTTCGGGTTCCACGGCCTGAACGATTTCGGCCCGCACCTCGTGGTCGGTGATGTGATCGGGATCGCGATCCTGCTGGGAATCGGGCTGGCGTTTGCCGCCCGCGTGCCGTGGCGCTTGACCATCATCAACATCGCGCTCTTCGTCCTCATGTTCGTACAGGCCGTTTTGGCCCACACCGGAGTGCAGGTCATCTCGGCGCTGCACGTGGTGAACGGGATCCTGATCCTGGGCGGCACCGTCAACCTGGTCAGGGAAGCGGTCAGCTGGGCACGTCTTCAGGGCGGTCCTGCGCCGGCGTCCTCTCCGACTCCGGCCCAGGAGCTCGTCGCCCGCTGACCCGCCGTCGACGCCGGCCAGGTTTGGCATTCGTGCCGACCGGGCTCGGGTGCGCCGGCTGGTAGATGAACAGCTCGCCGCCGCCCGGCAGGACGATCGAGGCCAGGCGGCCCCAGGACTGCTCGCTGATCGGAGCTTTCATCTGTACGCCTTTGCCCTTGAGCGAGTTCAGGGTCGCATCCAGGTCCGCGGTCATGAGGTAGAGCTGGTGCTCACCGTTCGTGCCTGGATGAAGAGCAAGCTCCGCGGGAGGCAGGGCAAAGATCAGCCAGCCGCCTCCGGCGTCCACCGACTCGAACCCGAGCACGTCGCGGAAGAAGGCGCGATCGGAGGCGGGGTCCGAGCTGCTCACGATCATGTGGGTGCCGGTGATCAGGTTCTTCATCTGGCCAGGCCAGCATATTGATCTGGGAATTCAACGGCTGTAGAATTCAACGGCGGATGAATTGCGCTGAGAGGAGATTGTGATGGAAAGAAGGGCGAGGGTGGAAGCGATAGTGGCCCCTCTCGTGGCGGGGCTGGTCGTGATGATCACGCTGCTGGGGCTGATCGGGACGGCGATCCGCGATCCGCGACCCCACGACATCCGCGTTGGCATCGTCGGGCCCGAGCAGGCGGCGGCGCAGCTGAGCGCCGGCCTCAACTCGAACGCTCCCGGCACCTTCCAGCTCACGACCTACGACTCGCCGAACCGCGCGACCTCGGCCCTCGACAATCGCGAGATCGACGCAGTCCTGGTGCTGGGCTCCGCGCCCCACCTCGTCGTCGCACAGGCGGCGGGAGAGCCGATCACTGGCGTGGTGACGGCGGTGTTCACGGCGGTCTTTGCCTCGCAGGGTGCTCAGCTCACCGTGGAGACGACTCACCCCTACGCGGCCGGTGACCCCCACGGATTGGTCCTCTTCTTCCTGGTGCTCGCGACGATCGTTTCGACCTTCGTCGTCCAGATCCTGCTGTTCGTGCGGGGCTCGGCTGCCGGATTGGGGACGTGGTTTGAGGTGCAGGTCATCTGGGCGGTGCTGGCCGGCGTCGCCGGCGTCGGGATCGCGGCTTGGATTGTCGGCGGCTACGACCTGCAGCCGGCGGCCGAGATGGCGGGCCTGCTGGCCCTGTGCGCGCTTGCGATCGGCACCGTGACCGGCGGTCTCGCGCGGATCTTCGGGGCGCCCGGCATCGGGCTGGCGGGGCTCGTTGTCGTCCTGCTCGACCTGATCACCTCGGGCGGACCGGCAGGCCCGAACTTCCTGCCCGACGCCTACCGCGCGTTGTCGCCGTGGATGCCCGCGGCCGAGCTGTCCAGCTCCCTGCGCGGGGTGCTCTACTTCGGGGGTGCCGCCACCGCGGCGCCGGTGGTGCTGATGCTTGCCTACTTCGTCGTCGGCGTCTTGCTGATGGTGATCGGGTCGGGCGTGCGACGTATCGTGCGCCGCCCGGCAGCCGCCCCCGCCCCCGGGCACTAGGCCCTCATTCATGCCGCGGACAGGCAGGCGCCCGGGGCCGGCCCGGACCCGGGAGAGGATCCTCGGCGCCGCCCGCACCCAATTCGGGCGCGAGGGCTACGACAAGGCGACGCTGCGCGAGATCGCCGCGGGGGCCGGCGTCGACCCGGCGCTGATCCCCCACTACTTCGGCTCCAAGGAGGGCGTGTTCCTGGCCGCCGTCGAGTTCCCGGTCGACCCTGCGCTGTTCATTCCTCGATTGCTCGAGCCCGGGGTCGAAGGCCTCGGTGAGCGGCTGGTGACGTTCTTTCTGGAGACGTGGGACTCGCCGGCGGGCTCATCGCTGCTGGCGCTGATCCGATCGGTGGTGAGCAGCGACCTCGCGGCCGAGCTGCTGCGCGAGTTCGTGACCCGGGAGGTGCTGGGCAGGCTTGCGGTCGCGATCCAGCTGGATCAGCCGCAGCTGCGCGCGAGCCTGGTGGCCACGCAGCTCGTGGGACTGGCGATGCTGCGGTACGTGATCAAGGTGGAGGCGCTGAAGTCGGCCAGCCGCGAGGAGCTGGCGGGCTGGATTGGACCGAGCATCCAGCGCTACCTGACCGAACCGGTCGTCTGATTCGGCCCGTTTTGCGCAAGCAGTGCGCATCCCGGCCTCTTGATACGCCCGTATTGCGCAAAACGTGCGGAAAGCGCGCTAGGACGCGACGATGACCTCGTGCGCGGCGCGTAGACCTTCCTGGGCCCCGCCTTCCATGTAGCCCTGGAAGCCCGTCGAGCAGTGTTCGCCCGCGAAGTGGATGTTGCCCTGCGCGACGCCTTCATACCCGCTGAACGTCGTGTACTGGCCCGGCTTCCAGCACGAGTAGCTGCCGAGCAGGTTGGGGTCGCTCCAGGGAGTGCCGACTGCCGCCTGTCCGTTCCAGTGGCGCTTTGCGCCCGGCCAGACGGTCTGGAGGAGCTGCAGGTACTGGTTGACGTATGAGTTGGCAGGCGAGCCTGGGCCGGTGGTCATGTATGGCTGTGGCAGATTGACTGCGGCCCCGTTGCTGCCTCCCGTGTAGAGGACCACGATGCCGGTGGACCCTGGCTCACCGCGGGTCGCCTCCCACGCGTTTTCGAAGGCCAGGTCGGTATAGATCGTCCCGTTGGACGCTCCGGGCCAGGCGCCGGTTCCGTTCCAGAACCTTGTGTCGAACTGCAGGTTCATCTTCGTGTTGGTGCCGTAGCCGAGCTGCGTGATCGCCGTCTGCTTGAGGTCGTCGAATCCTGCTCCCGAGTAGTCGAGGCCGCGCAGGACGCCGAACGGCATGGTCAGGATGACGTGGTCGAAGGTCTGCTGTGCGCTGCCGGAAGGCGTCGCGAAGGAGCAGGTGATGCTTCCATCGAGGTTGGTCTTGATCGAGGTCATCCGCCACTGCAGGTTGATCGCCACCTGAGGCGTGGTGCTCTGGACATGGCTCGCGATCGCTTGCGGAAGGAGCTGGTTGCCGCCGAGGATGTGGAACCGCTCGTCGGAGACGCCGTACCAGTCAAAGCTGCTGGCGGACGGCTGCGGAGGCTGGTAGACGAGCAGGTAGAGGACGTTCAGCGACGCCTGCTGGGTGGTGTCCAGGCCGTACTCCTGGTTGTAGGCGGAGTCGACCAGCGCGCCGAAGTCCGAGGCGTGGCCGCCCGGGATGTACTTCTCGATCCAGTCGTAGGCGCTCAGCCTGTCGAGGTACTGGCCGAACGGGGTGAAGCTGTTGTAGAGCTGCGGGAACGGCGCCTGCTGGAGCTGACTCTTGAGCGTCGGTGCGATGGCCTGGAAGTCGCTCGCCGCCTGCTGCCAGTGGTAGTAGTGGCCGTGCGCGTAATACGTGTCCTCGGACCCAGCCGGTTGGGCGGCGATGAGGTCGACCAGGGGCAGGTTGAACCGCTGTGCCAGCTTCTGGATCGTCTTGTGGTTGGTGTCGATGAGCTCGCCACACCACTCGCTCGTCTGGCCGTTCTGCCAGTACGAGCCGGCGAATGACGAGTGCATGCGACCGCCGACCCGGTCGGACGACTCGAAGATCGTGCTGCCGATGCTGTGGTCGTTCAGGCTCAGCGCTGCCGAGAGCCCGGCGATGCCCGCGCCCATGATGCCGATCCTCGGCTGGCGTGGCGCCGCGGCTGCCCGCAGGAAGCCGGTGGAGCCGGCCAGGGAAAGACCCAGCGCCGCGCCTCCGGCACCCTACAGGAAGTCGCGACGGCTCACCCCCGAGCGACGCGATGCGCGCACCTCTTCGAGACTGCGGCCGGTCTCCTCCGATCTGCGGACGTCCTCGACGAGGTTCAGCAAGCTCGACATCAACCGGGTACGCGCCATGAGCTCACCCTCCTAGTTGGTTGTGGATCGGAGCTGGGTGGAGCCCATGCCCGGATTCGAACCGGGGACCTTTTCCTTACCAAGGAAATGCTCTACCGCCTGAGCTACATGGGCGGGCCGCTCCCAGATTACTAGACCCGCGATTGCGCACAAATACAGGGAATGCGCGCGGAATTGCGTGTAATTGCGCACAAGAGAACGATTCAAAGAACCCGGGTTAGAGGCCGGAGACCAGCCTCCCCACGTTGGTCAGGATCTCGGCATGCCCTCGGACCTTCATCGCCGCCGTCAGCTCGGTGAACTGCGCGACCATCACCTCGCCCGCGTCCAGCCGCTCCGAGTGGTGCGAGCGCGTGTCCTTGCCTCGCGTCAGGCCCATGATCACGACCCCGTCCTCGAGCGCCTTAACCACTATGTAGCGCCCGCTTGAAGCTTCCTCGTCTTCACTCATCTCTTCGGCTCATCTATCTCCTACTCCGTCCGTTGCCGTTGGACTGCGCTTTCGGCCGCACCGTCTCCAGCCGGGTCGACGCCGCGCCGACCACCTCGTCGATCTCAGCCGTGAGCGCCGGACCGGCGAGCACATGATAGCGATCGGCATGCACGGTCACCTCGCGGCTGCCGACCACCACGTGCAGCACCACCTCATCGGTTCCGGGATGCCGCGCCAGCACCGCCTCCAGCCGCTCCGCCAGGCCTGAGTCGCCGCCCGGCAGGCGGACGTGCAGCAGCTGGCGGCGGGAGATGGGCAGGCAGTCCGGGTCGTCCCACAGCCAGGCCATGTCCGCCACCACAGATGCCACCTCGACCTCGGACTCGATCTCCGGCTCGACAGGAGGCGCGGCCGACCCTGTCGCCCGCGTGCTGCCGGCGCGGGCGTCGACCTTGCCCTGCACCACCACCACCTTGTCCGGCTCGAACAGCAGGCGGGTCTGCTCGAACACTCGCGGGAACAGCACCACGTCGACAGTTCCCGTGAGGTCCTCGAGCGACGCGTAGGCCATGATCTGGCCCTTGCGCGTGACCACGCGGCGCACCTCACGCACCAGGCCCGCCACCCGCACCTCGGTGTCCTGCAGCGCGCTCGTGACCTCGACCGCCTGCGTGTCCGACCGCTCCGCGAGCTCCTTGGTGATCCGGCGCAGCGGGTGGTCGCTGAGGTAGAGACCCAGCAGCTCTTTCTCCAACCGCAGCTTCTCCTCGCCCGGCATCGGTGCCACGTCGATCGACAGCCCGAAGTCGTCCGCGTTCCCGTCCACCGATTCCGCGCCCACCATGTCCAGCAGCGAGGTCTGCCCCGATTCGCGGTCGCGCCGGGCACGCTCGGCGCGTGAGACCGCATGGTCCAGGACGGCCAGCAGCCGCGCCCGCTCGCCCAGCGAGTCGCATGCCCCCGATTGCACCAGCGCGTCCAGCACGCGGCGGTTGACGTCCTGGATCGCCGATGTCCTCTCGCAAAGGTCTTCCAGCGACTTGAACGGACCGTCACTGTCGCGCATCTCGACGAGGCTCTCGACAGCGTGCTGGCCGACGTTCTTGATCGCGGCCAGCCCAAAGAGAATTTTTTCGTCGTTGATGGAGAAATCCGCTCGTGAGCGGTTGATGTCCGGCGCCAGCACCTCGATCCCACGCGCGCGGCAGTCAACGATCCCGGTGGCAACCCTGTCCGCCGAGCCCTCCATGTGGATCAGCAGCGAGGTCATGTACTCGAGCGGGTAGTTCGCCTTCAGGTATGCGGTCTGATAGGCGATGACCCCGTAAGCGGCCGAGTGAGCGCGGTTAAAGCCGTATTCCGCAAACTTCGCGATGCCTTCGAACAGCGCCTCGGCGGTGGCTGGCGGGATTTCCCGCTCGACGGCGCCGGCCACGAACTTCGTGCGCAGCTTGGCCATCTTGGCCTTGTCCTTCTTGCCCATGGCGGCGCGAAGGATGTCGGCCTCGCTCATCGAGAAGCCCGCGAGCTCGCGGGCGGCCATCATGACCTGCTCCTGGTAGATCATCACGCCGTACGTGTCGCGCAGGATCGGCTCGAGCCGTTCGTGCATGTACTCGATGGGCTCGCGCCCCTGCTTGCGCGCCACGAAGGCGGGAATGTTGACCATCGGCCCGGGACGGAACAGGGCGACCGCTGCGGCCACGTCTTCGAACGACTGCGGTCGCATGTCCAGCAACATCCGTCGCATGCCTGCGCCTTCGAGCTGGAACACTCCGTGCGTGTCCGCCGCCGAGAGCAGCTCGAATGCTTTCGGGTCGTCGAAGGGGACTTTCTCGAGGTCGATGTCGATACCGCGGCGCTCCTTCACCAGGCGCATGCAGGTGGCGATGATGTCGAGGTTCTGCAGGCCCAGGAAGTCGATCTTGAGCAGGCCGATGTCGCCAACGGCCTTCATGTCGTACTGCGTGACCACCGCGTCGCGACCCGGGCTCAGCTGCAGCGGCGTGAAGCGGACCAGGGGCTCGGGCGCGATCACTACGCCGGCCGCGTGCGTGCTGACGTTGCGTGACACGCCCTCCAGAGTCCTCGCCACGTCGACCAGCCGCTTCTGCTCATCGCTTGACTGGTACGCCTCGCGGAACTCGGCTACCTCTTTGATCGTGTCTTCGAGAGACTTCGACCGCCCCTGCCACACGGGCACGAGCTTGGCCAGCCGGTCGGTGTCGCGAAGCGGAACCTCAAGCACGCGGCCGACATCCCGGATCGCGGCCTTCGAGGCCATGGTGGTGAAGGTGATGATCTGGGCGACGCGATCGCTTCCGTACTTCTCCGAGACGTACTTGATGACCTTCTCGCGCCCCTCGACCGAGAAGTCGCAGTCGATGTCGGGCATCGACACCCGATCGATGTTGAGGAAGCGCTCGAAGATCAGGCCGTGCTGGATGGGATCGAGGTTGGTGATGCCGAGGCTGTACGACACCAGGCTGCCGGCGGCGCTGCCGCGGCCCGGACCGACGACGATGCCCGCCTTGCGCGCGAAATTGTAGAAGTCCCAGACGATGAGGAAGTAGGACGCGTAGCCCGTCTGCGAGATGACCGAGAGCTCGTTCTCGGCGCGGTCCCTAACAGCCTGAGCCGGGCTCGGGCCGTAACGCCACTTGAGGCCGTCCTCGACGAGCTTGCGCAGGTACTGGTCGGGCGTCATCCCGTCCGGCACGTCGAACGGCGGCAGGAGGGTGGCGCCGAGCTTGAGCTTGAGGTCGACCATCTCCGCCACCTCGAGCGTGGAGGCGAGCGCCTCGGGCAGGTCCTCGAACGTGGCCGCCATCTCCTCGGCGGTCTTCAAATAGTTCTCCTGCGTCGAGAAGCGCCACCGGTTCGGGTCGTTGAAGCGCGCGCCGGTCTGCAGGCAGAGCAGGACGTCGTGCGCCTCGGAGTCGTGGCGGTGGACATAGTGGAGGTCGTTGGTGGCGCACAGGCGCAGGCCGAACTCCGCGCCCAGCCTGGTCAGCGATTCGTTGACGAGGGTCTGCTTGTCGATGCCATGCCGCTGGACCTCGAGCAGGAACCGCTCCTTGCCGAAGATGTCCCTGTAGGCGCCGACCGCCTCTTTGGCGCCGTCAAGATCGTTGTCGACGAGCCGGCCGGCAACCTCTCCCTGCAGGCAACCCGAGAGCGCGATCAGCCCTTTCGAGTTCTGCGCCAGCACCTCTTTGTCGATGCGCGGGCGGTAGTACATGCCCTCCATCTGGCCGATGCTGCACAGGCGCATGAGGTTGACGTAGCCCTCGTGGTCAGCGGCCAGCAGCGTCAGGTGGCTGGGGTCGCGGTCCACGCGCCCCTCGCGCAGCAGGCGGGAGCGCGGGGCGACGTAGACCTCGCAGCCGATGATCGGCTTGATGCCGGCGTCCTTGCACGCCTTGTAGAAGTGGATGGCCCCATACATGACGCCGTGATCGGTGATCCCGATCGCGGGCATCTCTAGCTCGGCGGCCCGCGCCACCAGCGCGGGGATGCGGCTCGCCCCATCGAGCAGCGAGTACTCGGTGTGGTTGTGGAGGTGGACGAAGGTCTTAGGGGCGTGCGGCATCGTTTTGATTGTGGGTGTGGCGGAACCCCGGGGATAGTCTACTTGCCTCCAGCATGCCCCTCACCATCCGGGTTGCCGCCGAACAGGACCAGCGCACGATCCGCCGGATCGTGAGGGAAGCCAACATCAACCCCTCGAACCTGAGCTGGCCGCACTTCATGGTCGCCGAGCTTGATGGCGAGATCGTGGGCACGAGCCAGGTCAAGCCGCATCGGGATGGAAGCCGGGAGCTGGCATCGGTCGCCGTGGTTCCGCGCCTGCAGAGAGAGGGGATCGGGACCCGGCTGATCGAGGCCCAGCTCGCCCGTGAGACCGGAGTTCTCCACTTGACCTGCCGGCACCAGCTGCAGGGCTACTACGAGCGGTTCGGCTTCACGCTGATCGCTCGCGGCGAGTACCCGCCGTACTTCGCCCGCATGGTCCCGGTGTTCAACCGCATCG
>VBFO01000150.1 GCA_005881025.1 Chloroflexota bacterium
TTCCACGCCCATGTACTGCCGCGGCAGCGCGGTCTGGACCGCGGTCAGGTACAGCGGGAACGTGACCCCGATGCCCAGGCCGACAACTATCAGCGAGGCAACCACCCTCCACTCGGGGACGCCGGGCGAGACCTGCGAAAGCAGCCACATCCCGAAGATCATCACGATCACCCCGAAGGTGCCCAGGAAGCGGTAGTAGCGGATCCGCCGCATCAAAAAGCCAGTCGCCGTGCTCGCGCCCAGCAGGCCGAACATCATCGGCGTGATCAGCGCCCCCGAGTTGGTGGCCGAGATCCCAAGCACCCCCTGGAACACGAGCGGCGTGAACAGGATCGAGCCGAACATCCCAAACGCGGTCAGGAAGCCAACGAGCATCGACACCGTGAACGTTGCGTTCTTGAAAAGGTGCAGCGGCACTATCGGGTGCTCGACCCGCGACTCGACGAACACGAACACCGCCAGCATCACCGCCGCCAGGGCCAGCAGGCCCGACACTTCGGGTGACGACCAGGCGTGGTCGCGCGTGATTGTCAGGGCGATCAGCAGAGGCACCACCCCGCCGGCCAACGAGACAGCACCGTAGAAGTCGATGTCCCGCCACGAGGCTTTGGAGCGGACAAACGGCAAGCCCGCCAGCACCACCAGGACGGCGATGATGCCGACAGGGATGTTCACCTCGAACACCCATCGCCAGCCGAAATGGTCGGTGATGAAGCCGCCGGCGGTGGGCCCAACGATCGAGCTGAGTCCGAACACCGCCCCGAACAATCCGGCTGTGCGGCCGCGCTGAGAAGGCGGGAACAGGTCGCCGATAACTGTGAACACGGTCGCGAACAGGACGCCTCCGAAGATGCCCTGGATGCCCCGGAACACGATGAGCTGGGTCATGTCCTGGGCCAGCCCGCAGAAGGCGGACGCGACGACAAAGCCGATCATGCCCGCCAGCAGGAACGGCTTACGACCGAACAGGTCGCCGAGTTTGCCGGCGATCGGCGTCATGGTCGTCGAGGTCACCAGGTAAGCGGTCGTCACCCACGCCAGCCGGTCGAGGCCGTTGAGGTCGGCCACGATCCGCGGGATGGCCGTGCCCACGATCGTCTGGTCGAGTGCGGCCAGCAGCAGCGCCAGCATGGTACCGGCGGTGGCGAGGATTACCCGCCGTCGAGATAGTCCTTGAGTGATCACTTCCCCAGCTCCTTCCTGGCGTTCTCCACCAGCTGCAGGCACAGGTGTCGAAGCTGCGCCAGGTCGTCCTTGCTCATTCCACCGACCACCTCGAACTGGTGCTCGAGGCCTTCTCTCCAGATCGCTTCGATGCGCTGCTTGCCGGCGGCCGTCAGACGGGCGCGCACCGAGCGCCGGTCCTGCGGATCTGGCACGCGCTCCACCAGCCCGTCCCGCTCCAGGTGGTCGACCAGGCCGGTGATGTTGCGAGGCGTCGAGTCGAGCTCGTCAGCCAGGTCGCCCAGCGGGCAGTCGCCGACTCGGAGGAGCCGGAACATGACGCCCAGCCGGCCCTCGCTGAGGTCGTGCTTCTCTGCCCAGCGCTCCTGCATCATGCGCAGCGTCTTGCCCGCGATCCGCAGGGCGGCCAGCGCCTCCACGGCTGAGGTGTCCACCTCGAGCGGCTTCATCAGCTCGCGCATATGGACGCTGTACAGGCGGCCGGCCTCGTCCCGGCCCAGCTCGTGGACGGCCCCGTGTATCTCAGATCCGGATGACTTCACATTAGTTTCATTCATATTGAAGTGCTTCATTATTACCGAATACACGGTTCCGGGTCAAGTTATTCTCGGCCGGTGATCGTCGACGCCCATCTCGACATCGGCTGGAACGCGATCGCCGAGGGCCGAGGCTTCCTGGGCGAGCCGGCCAGGGGCTACCTGGTCAGCCGCTCATCGCTGGAGAGAGCCGGCGTCGGCCTGATCTTCGCGACCCTCTACACGGCACCCGGCCGCGCCCGCCGCTCGATGCGGACCCGCTTCGTGTACGAGACCGCCCACGAGGCCAACCTCATGGCCACAGCCCAGGTCAACTACTACCAGACCTGCGGGCTACGGCTCATCCGGACCCGCCGTGAGCTCGACGCCTACGTCCGCGGCTGGCGCCGTGGTCAGGTCGCTGCGTTACTGCTGATGGAGGGCGCAGACCCGATCGAGACCCCGGCCCAGCTTGGCGGTTGGACCGATCGCGGGCTGCGCATCGTCGGGCCGGCGTGGGGGAGGACCCGCTACAGCGGCGGCACCCACGCGCCGGGGGGCCTCACAGTGCTTGGCATCCAGCTGCTCAAGGCGATGCGCCGCCAGAAGGTCATCCTCGACATCAGCCACATGGCCGAGCAGGCCGTCGCCGACGCCTTCGAGCTATGGCGCGGGCCCATCATGTCCTCACACAGCAACGCCCGCGACCTGGTGCCGGGAGACCGCCAGATCACCGACGCGACCGCCGCCGAAATCGCGCGTCGCGGAGGAATCCTGGGGGTCAGCTTCTACCAGCACCACCTGCGGATCAAGGGCAAGGCGACACTGGACGACGTGGTCAAGCACGCCCGACACCTGGCGAACGCTGCAGGCGGTCCGGAGCATGTCGGCATCGGTACGGACCTCGACGGCGGCTTCGACGCCAAGTACGCAGCCATGCGTGACACGCGGGACCTGGCGACCCTTCAGCGCAAGCTGCGCAGGCACTTCAGCGCGGCGCAAGTGGAAGGAATCATGGGCACCAACTGGCTGCGGTTCCTCTCGGATAGCCTTCCGGCATAGCCATGGGTCAAACGCTCGGCGCCACCGGCCTCCTGCTTCCGTCCCGCGAAGCCCTGCTGTGGGCAGACGGCGACCTTGCCTTTCTCATCGGCGCTGCCCGGCATGCCGAACAGGCCGGCTTCGACTCCGTGTGGGTGGGCGATTCTCTCCTGGCACGTCCTCGCGGCGAACCCCTGACCCTCCTGGCGGCCATCGCAGGAGCGACCTCGCGTGTCAGGCTGGGGACAGCGGTTCTGCTGCCGCTGCTCCGCCACCCTGTCGCCCTGGCCCACGCGCTGGCCACCCTCGACCGCATCGCCGAGGGTCGCCTGGTGGTCGGAGTCGGACCCGGCGCCGAGCTGCCTGGCACCCACGCCGAGCTGGCGGCCGTAGGGGTCCCCAGCGACCGGCGCGTGACCGCCATGGTCGATGCCCTCGACCGCGTCCGGAGACTCTGGCGCAACGAAGAGACAGGGCTCGAGCTCCAGCCCTCGCCTTTTCAGCCGGGCGGCCCGCCGCTGTGGCTGGGCGGCACCGGGCCACGGATGCTCCGGCTCACCGGGACCAGCTTCGAAGGCTGGATTCCGCTCAGCCCGACCCCCGAGCTGTACGCGTCAGGGCGCCGGTCGGTGCTGGAGGCTGCTGAGCGTGCCGGCCGTGACCCCGCGAGCATCGACTGCGGCGTTTACTTGACCGTGGCGGTGGCCGACAGCGCGAAACGAGCTGCCGAAGATCTCGACGGCTACATCCGCGCCTACTACGGCGTGCCGGCCGAGGTCATGGGCCGAGGCATGGCGATGCATGCGGGTACGCTCGAATCGGCGGCAGAGTGGTTCGCGGCGTACCGGGCGGCAGGGGCTCGGCACCTTGTGGTGCGGCTTGCGACGCCGGACCTAAGCGAATACGCCGCCGCGACGAGCGTGCTGCTGAACGCCGCTCGCTGAGCCTTAGCTCTCACAAAGAATCGACTAGCCGCTTTGCGCTCATGAACGCGAAGCCCATCCCGTGCCCGTTGTATCCCGCGCACACGTAGACGTTCTTCATCCCCTCCACCGGCCCGACCATCGGCAGCCCCGACTTTGTGAACCCCATGATTCCTGCCCACCGATGCGTGACCTCGACCTCAGGCGCCAGCTCATGAGCCTTGCCTTCCAGGCGCGCCTGGATCTCTGGCGTCGGTTCGGACACCGCCGTCATCTCGGTCTCCCTGGACGAGTCGCGCCAGCCGCCGACCAGCACTTCACCCGAGGGCAGCTGCCGCCAATACCGGTATCCGAAGTGCGAATACGTCGGGCGCTCGCACACCTTCTCCCGCGCCGGCGAGGTGGCGAGCATCTGCGCGCGCGTCGGCTGGATCTCCACCGAAGGCACCAGCTGCGACGTGTAGCCGTTGGTGGCCAGGATCACGATGCCCGCCTCACATTCGGCGCCATCGGCGTGCACCGTCCCGCCATCGATAGCCGTGACGTTGACGCCTTCCAGGATGGTGCCGCTTGCAAGCGCCTCCACCAACCGCGACGGATATACCTCACCGTCGCGAGGGTTCAACAGCCCGTGGCCGTCCCAAGTAGCCTCGAATCCGTCCTCTCGCAGCAGCTCGCACGATTCCTCGAGCGCCTTCGCCTCGGAATCGGAGGCGGCGAGGGTGAGACTGCCCAGTCTCCGATGTCCGACGTCGGCGGAACCGACAGCTTCGATCACGCGGTCGTGGTTCTCGTTGGTCAGTGCCCAGATCTCACGCGCCTCCGACCGGCCGAACGCCCTCACCGCGTGCGCGTAGTTGTCAGCCACCCCGGCCAACAAGAACCCCGCGTTCCGCCCGCTCGCCCCCGCGGCGAGATGCGACCGCTCCACCAGCGCCGCCGGCACC
>VBFO01000135.1 GCA_005881025.1 Chloroflexota bacterium
CAAGGAGCCGGGCTCACGGGCGGCGGAGCTGGAGTGGTCGCAGCCGATTCCTGCCGAGACCGCACGCCGCATCGCATGCGACTGCTCGCTGACCGCGGTGGTCGATGGCGAGGCGCAAGGTACCCAGCGGGTGGTGCCGGGGCCGATGCGACGAGCGCTGGTGGCTCGGGACAAGGGCTGCCGCTTCGAGGGCTGCGACATGCCGGCGGCGTGGACAGATTCTCATCACATCAAGCACTGGGCGGACGGAGGTCTGCACAAGCTCTGGAACCTGATCCTTCTCTGCCGGCGGCATCACCGGTTGGTGCACGAGGGTGGCTGGCGCCTGGTCGGCGCGGGCGACAACGTGCTGCAGGCCGTCCCGCCTTAGGGGCTCCAGGTCCTCCCTTCGAACGTTAGTTCGCTTTAGAATTAGAGCTCCCCATGCCCTCCAGCTTTCGTGTCGACGCACCCTTCAAGCCGGCCGGAGACCAGCCGCAAGCCATCGAGCAGCTGGTCGAAGGCGTGCGCTCAGGCCTCTCACAGCAGGTCCTGCTGGGCGTCACCGGTAGCGGCAAAACCAACGTCATGGCCTGGGCGGTGGAGCAGCTGCAGCGCCCGGTGCTGGTGCTCAGCCCCAACAAGACCCTCGCCGCGCAGCTCTGCGCCGAGTTCCGTCGCCTGCTGCCGAACAACGCGGTCGAGTACTTCGTCAGCTACTACGACTACTACCAGCCGGAGGCCTACATCGCTCGGACCGACACGTACATCGAGAAGGACTCGAGCCGCAATGAGGAGATCGACCGCATGCGGCACTCGACAACGCAGAACCTGCTGACGCGGCGCGACGTCCTGGTGGTGGCGAGCATCAGCTGCATCTACGGCATCGGTTCGGTCGAGGACTACATGGGCGAGTCGCTGCACGTCGAGAAGGGCGAGTCGATCCGGCGCGAGGTGTTCCTGCGCAAGCTCACGGAGATGCTGTACGAGCGCAACGACTACGACCTCGCGCGCCTGCGCTTCCGAGTCAGGGGCGACGTCGTCGACCTGGTGCCGGCCAATGAAGAAAAGGTCTTTCGCGTCGAGTTCTTCGGCGACGAGATCGAGCGCATCCAGGAGCTGGATTCAGTGACGGGCGAGATCCTCGGCGTGCGCGATGAGTTCACTGTCTTCCCTGCGTCTCACTACGTGACGCCTGCCGACAAGATGAAGCTCGCGGTCGCCGACATCGAGGCCGAGCTCGATGAGCGGTGCAAGTGGTTCGAGGACCACGGCCGGCTGCTCGAGGCGCAGCGGCTGCGCCAGCGCACCAACTTCGACCTGGAGATGATGCGCGAGACGGGCACCTGCGCGGGGATCGAGAACTACTCGCGGCACCTCACGCGCCGGCAGCCCGGCGAGGCGCCGTACACGCTCATGGACTTCCTGCCCGACGACACGCTGATCTTCGTCGACGAGTCATCGCTCACGCAAAGCGGCGCTGGTCGAGTACGGCTTCAGGCTTCCCAGCGCCTTCGACAACCGTCCGCTGAGCTTCGAGGAGTGGGAGGAGAGGGCGCGGAACGTCGTCTATGTCTCGGCCACGCCCGGTGAGTACGAGCTGAGGCGATCGCAGCGGACCGTGGAGATGGTCGTGAGGCCAACGGGCCTGGTGGACCCGACAGTGGAGGTAAGGCCGACAGCGGCCCAGATCGACGACCTGCTCGCCGAGGTGAAGAGGCGGGCCGAGCTCGGCCATCGCTCGCTGGTGACGACGCTCACCAAGCGCTTCGCGGAAGACCTGGCCGACTACCTGCGCGAGTACGGCGTGAAGGTGCGCTACCTGCATTCGGAGCTCGACGCGATGGAGCGGATCGACGTCCTGCGCGACCTGCGCACGGGCGCCGTCGACGTGGTGGTCGGGATCAACCTGCTGCGCGAGGGACTGGACCTGCCGGAGGTCGCGTTCATCGGCATCCTCGACGCGGACAAGGAGGGCTACCTCCGCGCCTACCGCTCGTTCATCCAGATCATCGGCCGCGCGGCTCGCAACATCGACGGCCATGTCGTGATGTACGCCGACAAGATCACCGATTCGATGCGGATGGCGCTCGACGAGACCGAGCGCCGGCGCAACCGGCAGATCGCCTACAACGCCGAGCGCGGCATCACGCCTGAAAGCGTGAAGAAGGCGATCTACGCGCTGGAGATCAACGAGAAGGACCTCCAGGCCGATGCGGTGGAGCTGATGGCTGGAGCGGGCGTGCCGCGTGAGGACCTGCTGGCGATCGTCCGCGACCTGGAGAAGGAGATGCGCAGGCTGTCGAAGGAGCTCCAGTTCGAGGACGCGGCCAGGGTGCGCGACAGGATCATCCTGCTGCGCAAGCGCCTGTCCGGCGAGGAGACCGGAGGCAAGGAGGACGACAGCGAGGTCGCGCTCGCGATCGCCGCAGCGCCGAAGCAGAAGACGATGGTCCGGAACTGGAGGCGGTCACGTCGCGGACCCTAGAACTGGCCTTCGGCGATGCTGCGGACGAGTCTCAAAGCGCTCTTACGCGAGCCGCGAAGCACCGGCAGGTTGGCGAGCCCGACCAGGCGCACGATCAGCTCGGTCGTCTCGTCGATGAGCGCGAGAGTGCGGAGGCGCCCGGGCGAGCGGTCCCAGATCCAGAAGTAGAGGATGCCCATCTGGTACAGCCAGAGCAGAGTCGGAAGCTCCGACATGATGTCCGGCGCTATCCGCGTGTCAGATCCTTTGACCACCTCGGCGTAGAGGCCGATCACCTCGTCGCGCAGGGCCTTGGACTCGCGACCGAAGGGGTTGAGGGGACTCGCCGGGTTGGCGACAGTGCTGAAGATCGCGCCGGCGAAGTCATGGAACGGCTCGCAGGTGACGACGACCGCGCGGACGGTACCGCGCACCCGCGCGGCCAGGTCTCGCTCACGAGCGAGCAGCGGTCCGATGGCCGCGAGGTGCAGCTGGTGGGTGTGGCTGTAGAACTCGAGCACGAGGTGCTCCTTGCTGGCGAAGTAGTGATAGGAGCTGCCCAGCGACACGCCGGCGCGATCGGCGATCGCCCGCATGGTGGTGGATTCGTAGCCGCGCTCCTGGAAGAGGGCGAGGGCGGCGTCGAAGATGGCCGCCCTCGAGTGCTCGCCTCGGGCCGTGAGGGGCTGAACCGCAGCGTTCAACGAGCCGCCTCAGGCACCCGTCGCGGGCTGCTGGTAGTAGGGGTTGACCGGCGTGGGACGCTGGCGCTTCGGACGGCGGATCAGGTAGAGGACGAACATGTTGAAGAAGTGCATGCCCCCGAGCACCAGCAGCACCACGCCCAGCCGGGTGACGGTCTCCTGGACCATGTCAGCGAGCGATTGCGGGGAGCCACCGGCGTTGATGAAAAGCGCCGCCCAGCCCAGGTTGATCAGGTAGAAGCCGACGACCAGCAGGTGGTTGATCGAGTCGGCGAGGCCTTCCTGCGGGAAGACCGAAACGAGGAATACCCGGCCGTTCTTGTGAAGCGTGCTGCTGACCCAGACCGTCAGGATCGCCGCCGCCGTCAGGTAGATCGCGTAGTCGAAGAGTCGAAGCTCCATCAGAGTTGCCTCCATCCCAGATTCCACCGGCATTTGAACATGTTCAACTCTGAGGGTAGATCAAGCTTGCGAGAAAATCAAGGTAAGTTGAACAGGTTCATGTATGCCGACTGACCAGATCACGATCCGTGGCGCCCGGGAGCACAACCTCAAGAACGTCACCCTGAGCATCCCGCGCGACAGGCTGGTGGTCTTCACGGGGCTGTCCGGCTCCGGCAAGTCCTCGCTCGCCTTCGACACGATCTACGCGGAGGGCCAGCGCCGGTACGTCGAGTCCCTGTCCGCCTACGCGCGCCAGTTCCTCGGCCAGATGGAGAAGCCCGACGTGGACGTCATCGAAGGCCTTTCCCCGGCCATCTCCATTGACCAGAAGGGAACCTCGAAGAACCCACGCTCCACGGTCGGGACGGTGACCGAGGTCTACGACTACCTGCGCCTGCTGTTCGCCCGCATCGGCCACCCGCACTGCCCCGTTTGCGGGCGCGAGGTGCGGCGCCAGACGGTCGAGCAGATGGCCGACCAGGTCGAGAAGCTGCCCAAGGGCACACGCGTCATGGTGCTCGGCCCCGTGGTCAAGGGCCGGAAGGGCGAGTACCGCTCACTGATAGAGGACGTGCGCAAGTCGGGCTTCGTGCGGGTGCGCGTGGACGGGAACCTGTACGAGATCGGCGAGCAGATCCCGATGGACCGCAACAAGAAGCACGACGTGCAGGTGGTGGTGGACAGGATCCAGGTCGGCCCCGATCAGCGGACGCGGCTGGTGGATTCCATAGAGACTGCGGCGCGACTGGGCGGTGGCTCGGTGATCATCGCGCCGGTCGATGGTGGCCGTGAAGAGATCCAGATGTCGCAGGACTACGCGTGCCCGTACGACGGCACCAGCGTGCCGGAGCCCGAGCCGCGCAACTTCTCATTCAACAGCCCGCACGGCGCCTGCCCGACCTGCACCGGCATCGGCTCGCAGCTGGTGGTCGACGGCGACCTCGTGGTGCCCGACCCTTCGCTGTCGCTGAACGACGGTGCGATCGCGGCGTGGAGCAAGTCGCAGTTCTTCTATCCCGAGCTGCTCGAGACGGTGAGCAAGTACTTCGGCATCGACATGAAGAAACCGTGGAAGAGCCTGGGCAAGCAGCAGCGCGAGGTGCTGCTGAACGGCACAGGCGACAAGAAGATCCGCTTCGGATACAAGAACCAGTACGGCCACTCGCGCTGGTACGAAGCGCCGTTCGAGGGCGTGGTCGCGAACCTGCAGCGGCGCTACGAGGAGACGCAGTCCGAGTACCTGAAGCAGGAGCTCGAGCGGTACATGTCGGACAAGCCTTGCCCCGCGTGCAAGGGCCGCCGGCTGAAGCCCGAGTCGCTGGCCGTGACGGTCGACGCCCGCAACATCTCCGACGTCTGCACTCTTTCGATCAGCAATGCCATCGACTTCTTCGAAAAGCTGGGCGGGACAGAGCGCGAGCAGATCATCGCGCGCGGAATCCTCAAGGAGATCCGCGAGCGCCTGCAGTTCATGATCGACGTCGGGCTCGAGTACCTGACCGTCGACCGCGCGGCCAACACCCTCTCCGGTGGCGAGTCGCAGCGCATCCGCCTCGCGACGCAGATCGGTTCGAAGCTGATGGGCGTTCTCTACATCCTCGACGAGCCGTCGATCGGCCTCCACCAGCGCGACAACCGACGCCTCATCAACACGCTGATCAGGTTGCGAGACCTGGGCAACACCCTGATCGTGGTCGAGCACGACGAGGAGACCATTCGCTCCGCCGACTACATGGTCGACATCGGTCCGCTGGCGGGCGAGCATGGAGGCGAGATCGTGGCCGCCGGCACGGTCGCCGAGGTTCTGCGAGACCCCAACTCCATCACCGCCGCCTTTTTGCGCGGTGACCGCTCGATCCCGATCCCCAAGCGCAGGCGTGCGGGCAACGGCAAGAAGCTGGTCATCCGCGGCGCCAAGGCCAACAACCTGAAGAACATCGACGTTGCGGTCCCGCTCGGGACCTTTGTCGCCGTGTCCGGCGTCAGCGGCTCAGGCAAGTCGTCGCTGATCACCGACATCCTCAGCCGGCGCGTCGCCCAGTTCTTCTACAGGGCCAAGGACAAGCCGGGACCGCACCGC
>VBFO01000068.1 GCA_005881025.1 Chloroflexota bacterium
CGTCGCGGCGCGTGGCGCTGGTCGTGAACGTCGGCCGGCTGCGTGACCAGGACCAGGGCGTCCTGCTCAAGACGGTCGAGGAGCCTCACCCGCACCGCGTGATCATCCTCACGACGCCAAGCCTGAACCCGTTTGTCGTCCTCCCGACTGTCGTGTCGCGCTGCTTGCGCGTCTTCTTTCATCCGGTGAACGCACCCGAGATCGAGACGCTGCTCGAGTCACACGTGGTCAAGCCTGAGCGCGCGAAACTGCTGTCCGAGCTTGCCCGCGGTCGCCCCGGCTGGGCGATGCGCGTTGCAGGCAACGACGCCGTCATCGATCTGCATCGCGACTGGACGCGACGGCTGGTCGAGGTGTTCGGCGCGCCGGCCGACGTCCCGCTCGATGTGGCCGAGGAGCTCGACTCCGCCCAGATGGCATGGCGCCGGAGTGAGGGCGAGATTGAGGATCCGGCGGTCTTTGCCTTGACCAGCTGGCAGGTGGAGCTCCGACGGCGAATGCTCGGCAGCAGCGGACGTGAGCAGGGGCGTTGGGCGCGCCTGGTCGAGCTGTCCTACGACACGCTCGGCTACCTGGAGCAGAACGTCAGCCCGCGGCTCGCGCTCGAAACCTTTCTGCTGGAATGCCGGAAGGCTTCCTGAAGCCGGCCCTCGCCGGCTTCCAACCCTACCTTCCGGGTGAGCAGCCTCCCGACGGCGAGGATTGGGTCAAGCTCAACACCAACGAATCTCCCTTGCCGCCGTCGCCAAGGGTCGTCGAGGCGATCCGCCAGGCTGCCGACGACTCCCTTCGCCTCTACCCGAGCCCAACCGCTGCGCCCGCCCGGATCGCGATCGCGAAGCACCTCGGCCTGCAGCCAGACCAGGTCACCCTCGGCAATGGCGGCGACGAGCTCATCGAGATGTGCTTCCGCGCGTTCGCGGGCGCAGGCGATCGCGTCGCCTATCCGACCCCGACCTACCCGCTGCTCGATCCCCTGTGCCGCATCCACGAGGTCGAGCCATCGACACATCCGACCGAGCTGCCCTGGGAGCTTCCGCCCAGCCTGGGACCGGATCCCGCAGCGCTCAAATTCATCGTCAACCCGAACTCGCCGACGGGCGCGTTCTTCGCCAAGGCGGCGATCGAGGCCGTGGTGGCCGCCTCTGCGGGTGTGGTGGTGATCGACGAGGCGTATGTCGACTTCGCGCCTCACCCGGCACTGTCGCTCCTGCAGTCTCACCAGAATCTTCTTCTGCTGAGGACTTTCTCGAAGTCCTACGGGCTGGCCGGGATGCGGATCGGCTTCGCGATCGGCAGTCGCGGCCTGATCAGCGCTCTGGACTCGGTCAAGGACTCGTACAACCTGGACCGGCTGGCGATCGTGGCGGCGAAAGCCGCGATCGAAGACGAGGACCACCACCGGCGGATCGTCAGCGCCGTCATCGAAGGTCGTGACTTTCTGATTCAGGAGCTGACGGCCATGAAATTCGACCTCGTGCCGCCGGCCGCGAACTTCGTGTTCACCAAGCCGCCTGCAGACGCGGACCACGTCGCGAGTGCCCTTCGCGAGCGCCGGATCCTGGTCCGGCATTACGATCGGGAACCGATCGCGGGCTGGCTGAGGATCACGGTCGGCACGCGGCAGCAACACGAGCGCCTCATCGTGGCGTTGAAGGAGATCCTGTCTTGAGCTCGACACCCACCCGGGACGAAGCCTGGGAGCTGGTCACCTCGTTGACGCAGTCCGAGCAGCTTCGCCGCCACATGCGCAGCGTCGAAGCGGCGATGCGCTCATACGCGCGACGTTTTGGCGAGGACGAGGAGCGGTGGGCGGTGCTGGGCCTGATCCACGACTGGGACTACGAGTCGGGCCCGACCCCGGAGCAGCACCCGATGCGTGGCATCCAGATGCTCAAGGACAAGGGCTGGCCGCAGGACATTCTCGATGACATCGCCTCACATGCGGACTACCTCGACGTACCCCGCGACTCGAACATCCGCAAGGCGCTCAACGCCGTTGATGAGATGTGTGGATTCATCATCGCCTGCGCGTTGGTGAAGCCCGACAAATCGCTGAGCGCGGTCGAGCCAAGCACAGTCCGCAAGAAAATGAAGGACAAGGCCTTTGCCCGCGGTGTCCACCGCGAGGAGCTCGTCGCGGGGGCTGAGGCGCTGGGTATACCCTTCGACGAGCACGTGGAGATCGTCCGCGATGCGCTGAAGCCGGTCGCACAGGAGCTGGGTCTGAATCCATGACCGCCAGTGGAAGGCCCCGCGTCCTGCTGATGCACCCGATTCTCGACCCCGGTCCGGCGATCCTGGCCGAGGCGGCTGAGGTGAACGCATATCCAAGCAACCGGCCGCTCGACCAGCAGAGCATCCGCGAGGCGGCGGAGGGCTGCTTTGGGATCGTCAGTCATCTGAAGGATCCCATCGGTCCCGTCGTGCTGTCGACGCCCGGCCTCAAGTGCGTGAGCAACGTCGCGGTCGGCTTCGACAACATCGACATTCCGACCGCGACCTCGAACCGCGTCATGGTGACCAACACGCCAGGCGTGCTGGACGAATCGACTGCTGACTTCGCTTTTGCGCTTCTCATCGCCGCCGCGCGACGGGTCGTCCAGGCCGACACCTACACGCGCCAGGGCAACTACAAGGGCTGGGAGATCGACCTCATGCTCGGCACCGACGTCCACGACGCGACGCTGGGCATCGTCGGCATCGGCCGCATCGGCCGCGGCGTCGCGCGGCGCGCGAAGGGCTTCAACATGCGGGTGCTCTACTCCGACACCAATCCGCTGGTCCCAGAGATGGAACAGCAGCTTGGGGCGACCCATGTCGACCTGTCGAGGCTGCTCGCGGAGTCGGACTTCATCTCCGTGCACGTGCCCTTGACCAAGGAGACCCACCACCTCATCAGCACCGCCCAGTTCGCGCATATGAAACCGAACGCCATCCTGGTCAACACCTCGCGCGGTCCGGTGGTGGACGAGGCGGCGCTGGTCGAGGCGCTGAAGGCACACCGGATCGCGGGCGCGGGTCTGGACGTCTACGAGCGCGAGCCTGCGGTGCATCCGGGACTGATCGCGCTGCACAACGTGGTGCTGGCTCCTCATATCGCCAGCGCCACCACGCGGACACGCTCGGAGATGTCGGCCATGGCCGCACGCAACATGGCCACGGCGGTCCGCGGCGGCAAGCCTCCGAACCTCCTCAACCCGGACGTACGTAAATAGCACTCGCCACTCGGTACCGGCTGCTGGCGCTTGACCTGGACGGAACCATCCTCGATGCGCACCTGCACCTCGATCCGCGCGACGTCGCGGCCCTGAAGCAGATCGAACAGTCAGGCATCACGGTCATCGCCACCACCGGACGGCCCTTTCCGGGCGCGCTGCCGTGGGCCAGGAAGCTGGGGCTCGATGGCCCGATCATCTGTTACCAGGGCGCAGAGATCCGGATGCCGAATGGCGAAAAGCTGCTGGACCAGGGCGTGCCTCACGATCTCGCGATGGAGGTCATCCGCTATGCACGCGAGCGCGACCTGCACGTCCAGGCGTATCGCGACGATCAGCTCCTGATCGAGCGAGACCGCCCAGAGGCGCACATCTACTCCGAGCATGCCGGCATGCCACTCCACCTCGTGCCAGACCTCGACGCCGCCATGGGTCCGACGACTCCCAAGCTCGTGATCGTCGCGGCGCCCGCCACGCTCGAGCGATTGCTGCCGGAGGTTCGGGCGCACTGGATAGGACGGCTCAACGCCGCCACGTCCACCCCCGACTACCTCGAGTTCACCAGCATCGAAAGCGACAAGTCGGGGGCGCTCCGCATCCTGTGCGAGAGGCTTGGAGTCGCCCGTGAGCAGGCGGCAGCCGCCGGCGATGGGCGCAACGACGCCTCGATGCTGGCGTGGGCTGGGCTCGGAGTGGCCGTCGAGGGCTCGCCGTCGGAGGTGATCGAGGCGGCACAGCGGCGGACCATCCCGGGACCGGGCCGCGGCGGAATCGAGCAGCTGGCAAAACTATTGTTGAAGTAAGTGGCGACGTTGCTTCTGGTTCACGCGCATCCCGACGACGAGGCGATCTCGACTGGCGGCGTGATGATGAAGGCCCGCGATGACGGTCACCGGGTGGTGCTGGTGACGGCTACCCGCGGTGAGGTCGGCGAGATCCACAACATGGACGAGGAGTCATCGCGCCCGCGGCTTGGAGAGATCCGCACCAAAGAGCTCGAGAACGCCGCGCACATCCTGGGCGTGAGTCGCGGCGTCTTCCTCGACTATCGCGACTCAGGCATGGTCGGGACGGCTGACAACGAAAATCCGGCTTCCTTCCACCAGGCATCTCTCAACGAGGCGGCAGGCAAGCTGATGGCGATCCTTCGCGAGGAGAAGCCCGACGTGGTCGTCACCTATGCGGAGGACGGAACCTATGGCCATCCCGACCACGTCAAGGCCCACATGGTCACCAACGCCGCGCTTGACCAGATGCTGAGGGCGAATGACAGCTGGAGTCCGAGGAAGGTCTACTACACAGCCATCCCGCGCTCGATGATGCAGGCCTTCATGGAGCAGATGCCGGAGGAGGCGCGCCGGCAGAGCCAGGAATCGAGCATCCAGATCATCGGCACGCCAGACGAGCTCGTGACGACCAGGGTCGACGTCAAGAGGTACACGGAGCGCAAGCGAAAGGCATTTGCCGCGCATGTGAGCCAGAACGACCCCAACTCATGGTTCGCGACGATGGCCGACCAGATCTACGAGCTGGCGTTTGGGACCGAGTACTACCAGCTCGCGCGAGGCAAGCCGGGATCGGCGCTGCCGGAGGACGACCTGTTCGTGGGCACCTAGGGGTCTCTGCTCCGTAAACTCGAAGCCGCCCATGGAAGTCCTGAAGATCACGCCACGTGGGTACTGCCACGGGGTGGTCGACGCGTTCCGGATCGCGAAGCGGGTCAGGGAGGAAACCCAGGGCCCGGTGCACATGCTGGGCATGCTCGTCCACAACACCCACGCCACCGACGACCTGCAGCAGCAGGGGATCGCCCTCGTCGATCAGCCGGATCGCCTTCGCGGGCTGGAGCAGGTCAAAGAGGGAACCGTCATCTTCACTGCGCACGGCGTGTCGCCGCAGGTGAAGCAGCGAGCGATCGAGCTCGGGCTCAAGCCCGTTGACGCCACGTGCTCCGACGTCGTGCGCACCCATGAGCTGGTCGCGGACCTGGCCCGCCAGGGCTATGAGGTGGTGTACATCGGCCGCAAAGGCCACCCGGAGCCCGAGGGCGTGGTGGGCGAGGCGCCGGGCAAGGTATTCCTGGTCCAGGACCCGGCGGACATCGACGCCCTCGAGTTGAAGGGGGATCGCGTCGCGGTCACCTGTCAGACGACGCTTTCGGTCTGGGACACAGAGGATCTGATCGGGCGGGTCCAATCCCGGTATCCGAACGCCGAGGTACACAACGAGATCTGCCGCGCCACGCAGGAGAGGCAGGAGGCCGCGGTGGAGGCGGCCAAGCTCGTGGACCTCGTGATCGTCGTCGGCAGCCCGCGCTCCTCGAACTCTCTGCGCCTGGTCGAGGTGGTGAAGAAGCTGGGTGGGAAGCCGGCCTATCTGGTCGACAGGATGGAGGACATCGAGACGGCCTGGTTCAAAGGTGCGACTCGGGTCGGCGTCACCAGCGGCGCTTCAACCCCGACACAGCTCACGCGGCGCGTGATCGAGCACATCGAAGCGATGGAGGGGTCCGCGGGGTAGCGCTCAGGTCTTTCGGAGCCGGCCGATCACCCGCCGCAGCGGGTTCGCCCCGCTCTGCGTCCGCGCCGGCCGCGGAGCTTGCTCTGCCGGCGCCACGTCCGCCGATGCAGGCGCAGCCGGTGCGGGCGCTGTCGGCGAAGGCTCGCCGTTAGGCGCGCCCTGCCCGCTCGACGATCTTCGGCGCCTGCGCCGTCGCGAGCTGGAAGCGCGCTCGCCCGAAGCCGGCGGGGGTGCGACCACGGGTGGGGCCTCGGGGGCGGTTCCCGTGCGGCGGCGCCGCCGCCTTCGCGAAGCACCTTGAGCCGGGGCTTCGGCGGCCCTCTCGACGGTCGGGGCGGACTTCCTGAACACGCTGGCTCCAACCTCGCCTTCGGCGCAAAGCGCCCCGTCCGCCGTGTGGACGTCGACCCGCCAGACAGCGATAGCGGATGGCGAACCACCCACCGGCGCACGTTTCTGAGTCAGCGTCCAGCGCGCGTATATCGTCTCGCCCGCCTTGACCGGCTTGGGGAACTTCCAGTTGATCCACTCCCAGGCGGCGACCTGCGGGAGGGGCATGTCCATGGACCCCAGCCCGATCGCGGCCGCAACCAGAAGCGCCGGTGGGGCGAGCCTGGTGTTGCCTGCGGATCCGTCGATCGAGAGGGGCGAGAAGTCTCCGGCGAGCGCGGCGAATAGCGCGATCTCTGACTCGGAGATGGTGCGCCGGCGGGTCGTCCACTCCCCGCCAAGAGCGAGGTCGTCGAAAGAGGTCTGCTCCAGTTCGACCGAGTTTACTCCCTCCCCTCGGAGGCAAGCCGGCAGAGGGACTCCCCCAGCCGACCTGGGCGTTAACCTATCTCAGCTTCACCGAGGAGGGATCTTGGATCTAGCCGCCGTTCTGCTGGTCGCGTCAGGGCTGCTTCTGCTGGCACTGATCCTGTTGACCGTGGCCATGATGCGGCTCCGCGCGACGACCCGCGAGCTGGAGCAAGCCCTTGGGGAGCAGAGCGGCTCGCGAGACCGCGCCGGACTCTTGCTGGCGGTTGCTTCGGCTGTGAACTCGTCGCTGGGCCTCAGCGAGGTTTTGCATGTGGCGGTTACGCAGGCAGGAAGGCTCATGGGCGCAGTCGCAGGTGCCATGTACCTGGTCGCTCCGGGGAAGGCCGAGATGCGGCGCCAGGCTGAGTACAACCTCACCCACAACGCCCGCGGGGCGGGCCGTAAGCTCGATGAGGAGCCGCTGAGATCGGTGATCGCGGCGGCCCGTCCATTGGTGGTTCCGCTGGATGCCGATCATGCGCCAGGCCTGGAGGGCGGCGGCCATCCGACCCACGTGCTGGTTGTCCCGGTGCAGCGTTCAGGACAGCTGATGGGCGCCTTCGAGCTCTACCTACCGGCCCCGCGCGACCTGACCGATGACCAGATCGATCTGCTGCAAGGTGTCGCGGCGCAGGCGGCCATCGCCATCAGCCACGCGCAGCTCTTCCAGGCGCAGGAGGAGAACGCTCTCACCGACGAGCTGACCAAGCTCCCCAACCGGCGTGCATTGGCGCAGCGCTTCCTCGAAGAGATGCAGCGCGCCCGCAGGCATCACAAGAGCATGGCCTTCCTGATGGTCGACATCGACCACTTCAAGCTCGTCAACGACACGTACGGACACCTGCAGGGCGATGCCGTGCTCGCTGAGCTGGCGAAGATCCTCGTCGCAGGCAAGCGCGAATCAGACGTCTGTGCGCGTTATGGCGGCGAGGAGTTCGGGCTCATCCTCCATGAGACGAACGAGACCGGGGCGATGACCCTGGCCGAGCGCATTCGCGCCAAGGTGCAGGCAGCCACTTTTCCTGGAGGCCTGAAGGTGACCATCAGCATCGGCGTCGCCTCCACCGACGACGAATCGATGTTCACCTCATTGATCGAGAGGGCAGACCAGGCGCTCTACGCGGCCAAGCAAGCCGGTCGCAACGCGGTGCGGACGGCTGACATGAGGACGGTGTCTTCCCGCAGGGAGTAGCCTCGGTTCGTGGCCCACTACTGCGTCAATTGCGGCTCAGAGCTGGTCCATCGCGAGATCGAAGGTCGCTCGCTGGAGGCTTGTCCGAACGACGACTTCGTGCTCTGGCGGGACCCGAAGGTGGCGACCGCGGTCGTCGTCGAATCCGATGGCGGCATCGTCCTGGGCCGCCGGGCGATCGAACCGGCTTATGGGATGTGGTGCCTGCCGGGTGGTTTTGTCAACGACGATGAGAGCCCGGTCGAGGCGGCGGTGCGCGAATGCCTGGAAGAGATTTGCGCCCCGGTTGTGGTGACCGGATTGATCGGTGTCTTTCACATCTCCAAACAAGACGCCGCGAGCCTCATCGGTCTCGGCTATCACGCTCATCTGGTCGACGGCCACAGTCCGGCTCCCGGCTCAGAGATGCTGGAGGTCGCGGTGTTTCAGCTCGACGCGCTGCCGCCGCTCGCGTTCTCGAGTCACCGCCAGATCGTGGGCGAGTTCATCCAGTCCCGGGTGCCGCCGGGGGCAGAGGAACCTCTTCGCGCCGCCGCAGGGGCTCCACGTGCATTGCCGCCATCACCAGCGCGAGGCCGATCGCCGCGACCGCACAGGCGGTGAAGCCCGCGGCGTAGCCGTACGTCTGGACGATCGGACCAAAGATCAGAGGTCCGGCCGCCAGGCCCAGGAACAGGACAGTGCCGTACGCGCCCATGGTGACGCCGCGCGTAGATGCTTCTGACAATCCTCCGAATACGACTCCCATGGCCACGTAAGCGGTCGCGATGAATGGCGTGCCGATGATGATCAGGATCGCCGGCGCCCAGAAGCCTGACGTGTGCCCAAGGGCGATGGTGGCGGCGGACCAGACCACGGCGCCCACGAAGACGATGGGCCAGCGACGGGTGGCGGCGTCCACCAGGCGGCCGCCCGGGATCCTGCTCAGACCGTTGACCACCGCCGCCAGCGCGAGCATGTAGCCGACCTGCGAGCTCGCAAGTCCGAGCTGCTCCTTGCCGAAGATCGGGAGAAATGCGCCCACCGTGCCCCAAACGAGCGTGCACGAGACAAGCCCCACCACCACCGGCACAAAGGCACGCTGCCCGAGAAGGGCACGGAGGGGCGCAGCCAGAGAGAGTCCACGCTGCGACTGCCTCGTCTGCGGCGCGGCCAGTGCGCCTGGCACCGCGGCCACAAGCGCGATCGTCGTGACCGCGATGTCGGTCCTCACGTCAAGCACTGCCAGCGCCAGACCGGCGACCGCGGGCCCCAGGAAGAATCCGGCCTGCATGGAGAAGGTGAGCCAGCCCATCGACCGCCCCAGCCTGTTGCCCGGAACCGACTCGGTGACTGCGCTGAACAGGGCCGCCTGCTGCGCGCCCGCGCCGAGGCCGCCGATGACCTGCCAGATGAACAGGGGAACCACAGTCGTGGAGGCCGCGATCGCCAGCTGAGAGCCCGCGCTCAGCGCGAGCGATATCCAGAGCAGCGAGCGGGCCCCGAAGCGGTCGATGAGCACGCCCGATGGCAGCGAGAGCAAGGCGGCCGCGAGCGTGGCCACCGAGAAGAGCGCGCCGACCTCGAACCGGCTGGCGCCCAGGCCGTGCGCATAAAGAGGCACCAGGAGGCCGCGGGCGGCGATGGCGGCGAAGGACGCGCCGGCGGCGGCGTAGATGGCGGGCGCGCGTCTAGTTTCGAGGACGCTCAGCCACACCCGCCATAAGATACCGGCGCATGGTCCGGGAGCGGGTCGGGGACTGGCGCTCGGCCTGGCGCTCTGCGCTCGCCGGACTGGGCGCCGGACTGCTGGTGTTCGGAATCCTTCAGGCCGGGATCCTCGACGGGCCGTTCTTCGCCGCACAGGACCGGCTGTTTCCGGCGCCGCCACCTGATCCGCGAATCACGCTAGTCGCAATTGACTCGAAGTCGAAACAGCTGGGTACTTATCCCTGGAGCAACGGTTACCACGCCCAGGTCATCAACTATCTGGCCAGCCTCCATCCGAAGGTGATCCTGTTCGACGTGATGCTTGACCACAGCACTATCGATCCAGAAACAAAGAAGGAGACCGATTCAGAGCTGGCCGACGCCATCAAGAAGGCGGGCAACGTGGTTCTCGTCTGTACTTCGAGCGATGGACCGATCGACCAGCTGGTCGTTGGAGAGCCAATTGGCGACCTGGGCTTTGGACCCCCCGATCCAGCGAACGCTGTGAGAGGGATGTCATTGAAGGTCCAGACGACGTGCCTTCAGAACGAAGCCCATGAAAGCGCCTTCATGCTGGCGTTGAGAATCGCCGAGGGGGTCGATGATTTCGTCGATACATCGGGCAGTGAGGCGAAGTTCGGCAAACACAATGTCCCACTCGTCAATGGCCAGATGCTCGTGAATTACACCCTGGGCGGTAGCTCGACATGCTCGTACTTCGACGCGTTCAACGGGGACTGCTCGCACCCTGAGCTCATCACCAACCACATCGTCGTCGTCGGTACCAAGCTCGTCGACTCGGGTGACATCTACGCCCAACCGGTGGCTTTCAAGCACGACGCGACCTTCTGTCCGCCGGAACGCCAGCAGTGCATGCTCGACAACCAGAACTACGGCTACAGGATCATGGCCGACGCCATGGCCACGGTCCTTCAGGACCGCTACGTGCGATTGCAGCCACGCACGTCAATCATCGCCGCCTCGCTACTGCTCGCCTTGATAGTCGGCCTCGCCGTTTACGCACTGTCGTTTCGGAGCGCCATCATCGCGACCGCGACGGTGCTGGCGCTCTACTACCTGATAGCGCTGGAGCTGTCCCAGCAGGGATACCTGGCGGATCCGCTCTACACGCCGATGGCTGTGGTGCTCTCCGCGGCATTCTCGCTGGGCGCTCGTTACGTGCTGGTTGAACGCGAACGAAGAAAGGTCGAGAGGATCTTCGGCCAGTACGTCGACCCACGCATCTCACGACAGCTGGCTGACGCCCGCTCGATCAAGGACGTGACCTCGAAAGGTGATCGGCGCGAGCTCAGCCTGCTTTTCGTCGACATCCGTGGGTTCACAGCGATGTCCGAGTCGATGGCCGCCGAGGACGTTCTCAAGGTGATCCAGGAGTACCTGAACGAGATGAGCTCCCTGATCCTCAAGTGGGACGGGACCATCGACAAGTACGTGGGCGATGAGATAGTGGCGCTCTGGAACGCCCCGACGGATCAGCCCAAACATGCGCTGTGGGCGGTGCGATGCGCGTATGACTTGATCGATCGCGCTCCTGCGTTGCAGGCGCACCTGGCCGCCAAAGGCCTGCCCGCCATCAGCTGGGGCATCGGGGTCAACACCGGACCCGCGGTGGTCGGGAACATGGGCAGCAAGGACCGACTCCAGTACACGGCCCTTGGTGACACTGTCAACACCGCCGCGCGTTTTTGCAGCGTGGCGCCAGCGTTCACGCTGCTGATCGGCGAGGCGACGCTCGACGCCTGCCGCGATTACATAGCGGTCGACCAGGTCCCTGGACTTCAGCTGAAGGGCAAGTCCGCGGACAAGGCCCGGATCTACCAGGTCGTCTCGATCAGGGAGGACGAAAGCTCGCCCTGGGTGCCCTTCCCGACCGAATCGGCCAACGAGTCGTACGACGCCATCCGGCGGCATGTAGGCAAGGAGTACGTCTTCGCCGGACAGACGCCGGGCGACACCGCGTGAGCGTCGAGCGCGCGGCGGAGATTCTTGCTTCCGCCGCCCAAGGTGTCGCCCTCACAGGCGCCGGCATATCGGCTGAGAGCGGCATCCCGACCTTCAGGGGGGAGGGCGGGCTGTGGACGCAGTACGACCCCGTCAAGGTGGCGACCATCGAACGGTTTCGCGAAGACCCGAGGGCCTACTGGACGGTCGCCCGTGAGCGTGGCCCCGCCGTGCTCTCAGCCGAGCCAAACCCAGGCCATCTCGCGCTGGCGGGTCTCGAACAGTCAGGACACCTGGTCGCGGTGGTGACCCAGAACACCGATGGCCTGCACCAGGATGCGGGCAGCGATCGTGTCATCGAGCTGCATGGCTCAGGTCGCACGGTTCAGTGCCTGGACTGCGGCACGCGTGAGTCGCGGCGCGACGTGCAGGGCCGCCTCGAGTTTCAGATGCCGCCGCGGTGCCGCATCTGTGGCGGCATGTTCTTGAAACCGACGGTGGTGCTGTTCGGCGAGCCGATGCCCGTTGACGCGGTCGAAGAGGCGCTCGCACTCGCCAGGCGCGCCGACGTAATGCTGGTGGTGGGCACCTCCCTGGTGGTCTACCCAGCCGCAGACATTCCTGTGGTCGCCTCGCGGGCGGGCGCGGCGATCATCATCGTCAACGCCGAGCCGACCCCGATGGACGGGCTGGCCGCGGTCGTGATTCACGGGCGTGCGGGAGAGGTGCTGCCCGAGCTGGCCTATCGCGCGCTCATGTCCGGAGGTGGATGACGTCCCCGGCGCTGACGGGCACCCCGTCCACGATCAACGAACCGTTCTCATCGACGTCCTGAGCCAGACCCTCGAGCACGCGGTCGGGCAGCTCAACCCTCACCTTCCTGCCCAATGTCTCAGCGAGGGCGCGCCAAGCTCCCAGGATCTCTGAGGGGGGCGCTGCCGTCCAGCGATCGACCAGCCGCTTCAGGTCGGCGAGGAGCTGATCCCTGGGCACTCCCAGCCTTGCCGCGCCTGCCGGCGCCCACCTCAAGTTGACGCCGACGCCGACCACAGCCTTCCCGCCGGTCACCTCGATCAGGATCCCGCCGAGCTTTCTTTCTCCAAGGAGCAGGTCGTTCGGCCACTTCAAGCGCACAGCCGGACCGCATGCCTGCGCGGCCGCTACCCCTGCCGCCAGGCTGAGGAGCGGAACCGGGCGCACGACGAACGAGGCATACAGGCCTGCCCCCGGCTGCGCCTCCCAGGTTCTGGCGAGCCGGCCGCGCCCAGAGGTCTGATGATCCGCCACGACCACCGAGCCCACCGGCAGGTCCCGAGCCACGTCCTGCGTCGATCCCACCGATCCCAGCCGCACCGTTCGCGGTGGCTCAGGTTCGCCCATCGCTCGCAGCTAAGCTTGATCGGCATGAAGGTTCACCGCGCGATCGTTCTGGTGGTGATGATGCTGCTGGCGATCGGCGCGTTCGTCCTGCTCGTGATGGATTCAGCGGGCAAGAGCCTGATCGCCCTCGGGGTGGTGGTCATTGCCGCCGCTGCGGGCGGCATCGGCTTCAGCTGGAAGCGTTACTTCCGCCGCTAGGTTAGATACTCCTGTGCTGCGACTGGGTTATAAGGCCTCGGCTGAACAGTTCGGCCCGCGCAAGCTCCTCGACTACGCCATCGAAGCCGAGCACGCCGGGTTCGACAGCGTATTCGTGAGCGATCACCTGCAGCCGTGGCGGCACTCGGATGGTCATGCGCCGTTCGCGTTCTCATGGCTCGGTGCTGCGGGCGAGCGGACAAAGCGGGTGCTGCTCGGCACCAGCGTCAGCACTCCCACGTTTCGCTATCACCCGGCCATAGTTGCCCAGGCGTTCGGGACGCTGGGAGTTCTGCACCCGGGTCGGTTCATTCTCGGTGTCGGGACGGGCGAGCACCTCAATGAGGGCGCACTCGGGATCGCGTGGCCCGACAACAAGGAAAGGTTCGCGCGTCTGCGCGAGGCGGTGAAGCTGATCCGGACCCTATGGTCGCAACAGTCAGTCAACTTTGACGGCGAGTACTACAAGACAGTCAACGCGACCATCTACGACAGGCCGGACGAGCCGGTCCCGATCTACGTTGGAGCGGGTGGGCCGCAGGTGGCGAAATACGCAGGTCGAGCGGGGGACGGCCTGATCTGCACGTCGGGCAAAGGCGAAGAGCTCTATCGCGACCAGCTGCTGCCCTCGTTTGCTCAAGGAGCAGCCGAAGCTGGGCGGGATGCAGTCAAGCTGGAAAGGATGATCGAGGTCAAGGTCTCTTTCGACACCGACCGCAATCGCGCGATGGAGGACACGAAGATCTGGGCTGCGCTTGCTCTGCCGGCCGAGAGCAAGGCCAACGTCAACGACCCTCGTGAGATGGAGAGGCTTGCGCATGAGGCGGAAGACGTCGCACACCGCCGCTGGCTGGTCTCCAACGATCCGGACGAGCACCTCGAACAGCTGCGACCGTACCTCGAGCTCGGGTTCACGCACCTCGTCTTCCATCACCCGGGCGAGGACCAGTCCCGCTTCATCAGTCTCTACGCGGCCCAGATCCTGCCGCGACTGCGCAAGCAGTGGGGTGGCGGAATATGAGCACCTGGGCCATCGTCCTGGTGAAGGACTTCGGCACCGCCAAGCAACGATTGGGGCCCGCCCTCGACCCCCGAGCGCGCCGCGCCCTGGCCAGGCGAAACGCCGAGCGGGCGATCCGCGCCTCAGCAGCCGCGGATCACCGCGTGGTCGTGGCCGGCAGCGACGAGGCGGGGCGTCTGGCCAGCCGGTTGGGAGCTGACTTCATCCTCGAGCCCCGCCAGGAGGGACAGAACGCAGCCGCCCGGCGCGGGATCTCGCACGCTGTCGAGCAGGGGGCCGCAGCCGTGCTGTTGCTCTCGAGTGACCTTCCTTTCGTCAACCGTAAGTCGGTGCGGTTGCTGCTCGAGGCGGCCGCCCAGGAATCGGGTCCGCTCGCGATGGCAGTGCCGGCCATCGGGCGCGGTGGCACCAACGCTCTCTACCTTCGTCCGCCGGAGGTCATCGGCCTGCACTTTGGTGGCGATTCGCTGGCAAGCTTCGGCCGGGATGCCGCCGCGCGAGGTGTTTCCTTCGTCATTCATCCGTCGGCTGAAATGGCGCTCGACCTGGACGAGCCGCCGGACCTGGCGCACCTGCGGCGCGCCGTGTGACCCGCCTGGAGGTCCTCGCGGTCGAGGGCCTGCCCGAGGTCCATCCGGGCGATGACCTGGCGGAGCTGATCGCTTCCCACTCGAAACTCGAGTCGAACGACGTGGTCGTGGTGGCTCAGAAGATCGTGTCGAAGGCCGAGGGAAGGATCCGCAGGCTGCGCGACGTGACAGCCGGCGAGGAGGCGAAACGGATCGCCCTCCAATTGATCGCTGCGCCCGATCCTCGCGTCGTCCAGGTGGTTCTGGACGAGAGCGTGCGCATCGTGAGGTCCGAGCGCGTGCTGATCACCGAGACAAAGCATGGATTTGTGTGCGCCAACGGCGGCGTCGACCACTCGAACGTTCCGGGAGACGACGCTGTCTCGCTGCTGCCGGACGATCCGGACGCTAGCGCAGAGAAGCTGCGCGCGGGGCTTGCAGAGCTGAGTGGCGTAGAGGTAGGAGTGATCGTCTCCGACACTTTCGGACGGCCCTGGCGAGTGGGCATCGGAAACGTCGCCCTCGGGATCGCCGGCGTCCCCTCAGTCTTCGACCTGCGCGGCCTTCGCGACGATGTTGGCAAAGACCTGCACGCCACCGTGCTGGCTGTGGCGGATGATCTTGCTTCAGCCGCCGGCATTGTCATGGGCAAGACGGAGCGCACACCCGTGGTGATCGTGCGGGGCTTTGACGGCGGTGGTCGTCACGGTACCGGCAGGGATCTGATCCGGCCTGCGGTCGAGGATCTCTTCCGCTGAGAGTCGCCGTTCTCGCCGGAGGCACGGGCGGCGCCAGGCTCGCCGCAGGTTTCGACGCGGTGCTGCCGCCGGGCGACCTCACTGTCATCGCCAACACCGCCGATGACGACGAGTTCTGGGGCCTGCTCGTGTGCCCGGACATCGACGCCGTCATCTACAGGTTGGCCGGGATCTTCAACGACGAGTCAGGATTCGGGCAGCGCAACGAGTCCTTTCACGTGCTCGACTCGCTGGAGCGACTTGGTGAGCCGGCCTGGTTTCGGCTTGGCGATAAGGATCTCGCGACCCATGTCTTGAGGGCCGAACTGCTGCGTAGTGGATCGACCCTGACCAACGCCACGCTCGAGCTTTGCCGAAGATTCGGCATCCGCTCACGTGTGCTGCCGATGTCGGACCAGCCGGTGCGCACGCGATGCATCACCGAGCGCGGAACCTACAGCCTTCAGGAGTACTTCGTCCGTGAGCGACTCTCACCCGTCCTGAAGGCGATCGAGTTCGAAGGGCTGGAGTCGGCCTCCATGACTACCGAGGTCAAATCCGCGCTTGCGGCAGCGGAACTGGTAGTGATCGGCCCGTCCAACCCGCGCATCTCCATCGATCCCATCCTGCAGGTGCTCGCTGCCGCCCTGGTGCCGGACAGGACAACGGCGGGCAGCCCAATCGGTGGGGGCGCTGCCCTCGATGCCACACCACTGGAGGTGGCGCGGCGATACCGAGAGGTGAGCTCTAGATTCGCGCTGGACCAGCGAGATCGGGAGTACGAGCCGGCGATCGCACAGCTCGGCTATAGGGTCCTGGTCTGCGACACGGTCATGTCGGATGGGGGCAGGAGCCTGGCCGAAGCGCTGGTGGGTTAGGTGACCCTCTGGTTGGCGACCATGACCAGGACGCCGATGAGCACCATCACGAGGCCGACGACCAGCACTGCGTACTGAGCCACCGCCATCGCGGCGCTCGGCGCCTTGACCTCCACGGCTTCTTCGTCGCCGGGAGCGTTGCCCGAAGCGAGCTGCCATGCGTTCCCGGTCGCGACGGCTTGCTTGGCCTTCTTCTTGTCCTTTTCCTTGTCTTTGGCGGCCGGAACGTCGTCGGCTGCGCTTTTGCTTTCGCCGACGATGGACCAGGCGGCGCCGCCGCCGGCGGGCGTGACCGGCTCGGCCTGTGAGGGAGCCGCAGCGGCTGGAGTCGAAGGAGCGGTGTAGTCAGAGGCCGGTGCGGGCGCGGGAGTCCAGGACGGAGGCTCCAGCGGACTTGGTGTCCAGGCCGGTTCCGCCGGTGTCGGGGTGGTGGGTTCCACAGGGGTGGAAGGTGCCGGCTCCGGGGCGGCGGGTGAGAAAGTCTGGGCGGAGGTGGGCCCGACGTCCCAGGCTTGCCTGGGCATTGCCGCCGGGGCTTCGTAGAGAGGCTGAGCCGGCGCCTCCACCGAGGTGGCGGCGATCTCGGCTTCGGTGGGCGGCCGATCGCCCCGGCCACGAGGCGCAAGAGTGCGCTGCCTGGCCGCCTTCACCTTGCGTTCGAACTGCGATCGCCGCGACGAGTACATGGATCGGGTCTGCACCGACTTGTGTCGCATCACGAAGACCACGGCCACGATTCCGATCAAGGCCACAGCCGGGCCGACCAGGATGTAGATGGGCATAGGCGCCGATTATCGGCGATCGGTCCATATGAAACAATCGCCGAAATGACACTTTTCGATCGCCTCCAGGCGGAGCTGGTGGAGGCGCGGCGCCATCGCGATGAAGACAAGCTCAGCACACTCTCGCTGCTCAAGAGCGAGGTCGTGCGCGCAAGCAAGGAGCCGGGAGCATCCGGATCCCTGGACGACGACGTCGTGTTAAAGGTTGCTCGCAAGGAGATCAAGCGGCGCCAGGAGGCGATCGACGTCTACCGCAAAGCCGGCCGTGACGAATCGGCCCGCAAGGAAGAGGGAGAGATGTCGATCCTGCGGACCTACGTGCCGGCCGGCCTCAGTGACGCCGAAGTCGAGGCGGAGGTGCGGGCGGTCATAGCCGAGGTCAAACCCGAAGGCCCTAAGGGGTTCGGCGCGGTCATGAAGGTGGCCACATCGCGGCTGGCCGGCCGCGCCGAAGGAAACCAGGTCGCGGCGGCGGCGCGAAAGCTGCTTGGCAGCTAAAGCTCCGGCGCGAGTCAAGGCCAAAGCCAAGCCGAAGTCGAAGTCGAAGCGAGCCGCCCTGCCGCGGGCTCCCCGCGGTGCTCGCCTCCGAGCTCAGATGACTGTCGAGCGTCTGCGCGACCTGTACCCAGCCGTGACGGAGCTCGATCACCGGGACGCGTTTCAGCTGCTGATCGCAACGATCCTTTCGGCACAGACCACCGACCGGTCCGTCAATCTCGTCACGCCGGCGCTGTTCGAGCAATACCCGACCGCGTTCGACCTTGCGGCCGCGGATCCGGCTCGGGTCGAGGAGCTGATCAAGCCGACCGGATTCTTCCGCGCCAAAACGCGCGCGATCATCGCCGCGAGCCGAAAGCTGGTGGATCTGTTCGACGGTGTCGTGCCGGGCAACCTGGATGATCTCGTCAAGCTGCCAGGGATCGGGCGCAAGACCGCGAATGTGATTCTCGGAGTCGGCTTCAACGTGCCCGGTTTCGCCGTCGACACGCACGTGAAGCGCTTGACGAACCTGCTCGGACTGGTGGCGACCAAGGACCCCGAGAAGATCGAGGCGCTCGTGACGCGGATGGTGCCACCCGAGGAGTGGACCGGGTTGTCCCTGCGGTTGATCCTGCATGGGCGTCGGGTGTGCATCGCGCGCCGGCCACGGTGTGAGGAATGCGTGCTTAACGACTTCTGCCCGTCGTCCTGCACCCTCCCGAGGGCCCGAAGAAGGAAGGTCTAGCCGCCGGCGCGGCGCGAGGAGGTCCTGGCTCGCGGCATCAAAGGAGCCCGGCTGGGCTCCTTGATGTACGTAACCGACGACGGAACATTGGCGAACCCGGGGACCGCCGGAAGGTACAGCCCGTCGATGTCGATGATGATGTCCGTGTATCCGTCGCTGTTGTAGACGTTGAAGGCCATCACGCCGTTCAGGTCGGCGATCGTGGCGTTGGCCACGGTCTGGCCGGGACTGAAGTTGAGATCAGAGGTCCTGGGCACG
>VBFO01000069.1 GCA_005881025.1 Chloroflexota bacterium
TTCGTCCGCCATCGGCGGTCTGGAATAGGTCGCCGTAGTTGTCCCGAAGCAACCAACCGTGCTTCATGTCAGGCAGGAATTGAACGCTGACACTGACGTTCGGCGGCACGGTCGGAAGGCTTCGCCTTTCCCATCCGCCTCCGTCAGCCAGGAACATCAGGTGATCGGAGTGACTGTCGCTGTCGACGGGCATCAGAAGGAGCCCGGATTCGGCTACCCCGATTGACTGGACTGCCGCCTCTGGAAGCGAGCTCAACAGGGCCCAGTGAAGCCCGCCATCGGCTGTTTTGTAGATGTCCGTTTGGTGTCGCGCGGAATGAGAGGCAACGACCCAACCCACGTTCTCACTTACGAACAGCACCTGGCCATGGGTGCCAGACGTTCCAGGCACAGCTGAGCGCTCCGCGGCCGGCGCCGCGGTTCTGCCGCTGGCACAGCTGAACGACAGGGCGGCAACAACCCCTGCGAGCGTCGCGACAGCGACACCACGTGACATTCCAGCCATTTACGCCCTATATAGGCTCACGCCAGCCCATTTTGTTTCCCGAACCACGAATTTGACGGCGGGAACCAGGGCGGCCACACCGAACCTAGATGGATTAGCGGAAGTGACAGAAATCGAGGCAATCCTGCTCGAGCGATCCAGGTCTGGTGACCGGGAAGCGTTCGACGCGCTGGTCGGGCCCCTCATCGAGCCCGGCTACCGCTTGGCCTTCGGAATGCTGCACGACCGCGAAGCCGCGGAGGACGCAGTGCAGGAAGCAACGTTCAAAGCATGGATCAAGCTCGAGAACGTTCGATCGGGATGGAGCATGCGACCCTGGTTCTTCGGCATCGTCGCCAATCAGTGCCGAAGCGCACGCCGAGCCCGGTGGTGGTCCGTCGTCAAGCAGGCGACCCCGTGGCGGCTGAGCTCTTCACCGGAGGACCAGGTCGTCCGCGGCGCTGACGTGCGTCGGGCCCTGCGAAGCCTCCCTACTGACCGGCTGATGGTTCTGGTCCTTCACTACTACATGGATCTCAGCCTGGAGGAGGTCGCCTCCGTGGTCGGCGCTCCTCTGGGCACAGTCAAGTCGCGAATGCACCGTGCACTTCAGCAGCTCCGCCCCCAAGTCGAGGTAAGCGAGGTGTTCGGATGAGTGAAGAGCTCCTGATTCGCCGCCTGAAGGCCGCTTTGGACGTGGCCCCCGCGGACCCCGCGCTGCGCGCGCGGGTGATCTCGTCTCTCCCGCTGGATCGCCACCACGCTCGAGCGCAGCGGCGCTCATGGGCGCCTGCCATCGCCACGGGCCTCGCCATCGCAGTAGTCCTGGGCCTGGCCTTGACGAACCCGCTTCGATCGCTGCCCAACAGGCATCCCGGCAACGTTCCCCTGTCCGAATGCCAGCTGCCGGTATATGGCTACGCGCCGTACGAGATAGACGCTCAGACCGTCTACGAGGTGGGATTCCTGGATGCGTCGACAGGCAAGTTCACGCGAGTTTCGTCCCGTATTTCGCCCGCCGACGAGGCCCGAATGGATCGCTCTTCGCCAACCATCACTTACGACCGAGCCGCGGAAGCATGGGTCCCGGTGAGAAGCAACTGGGTCTCCCCTGATGGGATGTCCTATGTGTACCTCGCCGGCAACGGCATTCACATCAGGTCTGTGTGGTCCCAGTCAGATCGAGTTCTGCTCGCGGGAGAGCCGGTCGCCCTCCTCGGTTGGTCAGGTGGGTTGATCTACTACGCCACTCGTGTCGCCTACGCCTCGGACCTGTGGGCACTAGACGCGAAGACCGGCAAGAGCCGCCAGGTAGTACCTATGCAGTCGATGAGCGAATGGTGGATTGCAGGACCGACCGCGATCTGGGGTTCGCCTTACTACTCAGGCAAGATCGAGCGTTACGACACGAAGACTCATGCCATCTCCGCGTGGAGCACAGATGGACTCATCGAGCTGGTAGGCCTCGACTCGTCGGGTAATCCGATCGTCCGGCGTGGTGACCGCGCAAAGCCGCCCGGTGAGATCGCTGTGATGCACGGGGATCGATCCGCTACTTCACTGGACGCTGCTGATGACACTTTTGGAGCTTCAGATCTCACAGTGGTCGCCGACGGCGGCAGAATCTGGTTTTCGGCGCCTGGTCAGAGGCTCTGGGTGTACAGCTCCGATACCGGCCTCCTGTTGCTCGACCAGTCATCGAACAGACCCCTGCCAAATGGGCTGGTCGTCGCCGGAGGGTGTGTATCCAAGGACGAGGTCTCGCTTCAAGCGCCGGCTACAGGGTAGGAGGGTGGGTATGACTCGCTATGAGGGTGGGTATGACTCGCTATACGTTGAGACGATGCCTGCTTGCGGCGTCGATGATTATCGTCACGTCGTGTGGGGACTCGACTGGTCCCACGGCGACGGTTCCAAGCCCAAACGCGACTCCACCGCCGGCGACGCAGATCGGGCCACTGGTTCTGTCGGACAGGGGCTGCACTTACGCGGGCCCCGCGCAGATTGGAGCTGGGCCAGCCGCCCTCAAGATGACCAACGAGACGAGTATGCAGTTCAACCTGGACATATGGAAGCTCATCGAAGGCCACGCCTATGCCGAGCTGGATGCGCACATTAAAGAAGAGCAGCGGCGAGCTGCGGCGGGCGAACCCGAGCTCGGCCATCCTTCGTTCGCGACGCTCGTCGACCAGGAAAGCGTGCGGTCCAGCACTGAGACCAAGATCATCTCAACGCTGATGCCCGGCACCTACGGCTTTGTGTGCATTGCGTTTGGGACACAGGGTCCGGCGGCTATCTGGCCGGCCGGCCCGCTTAGCGTAGTGGCGTGAGGTACCGGCCCAGACCGCGCAGCCGGACACTCAAGATTCGGCACGTTTGGCACCAGCCGCACCCTTCGAGCCGCCGAATTCCGTCTGTTTGGCACCAAACCTATCGTTCGACCCGCGTAGTAAGGTACCCGGGATGGGAGAAACCGCCACTCTCGGCGCAGTTCGCGTCGCCAACGAGGTCATCGCCAGCATCGCAGCCCTGGCCGCGTGCGAGGTGGAAGGCGTGGTGGGCATGGACGAAACGGCCGCCAGGCACTTCGGCGACTGGGTCAGACGCCAGACGGCGCACCGCGGGGTACGCGTGCAGGTGGAGGCGGACCGCTCGATCCACCTGGAGGTGTTCATCACCGTCGACTCCGAGGCACAGCTCGCCGACGTCGCGAGCGCGGTGCAGGGCAACGTGGTCGAGGCGACCGAGCGCATGCTCGGCCTCGAGGTAGGCGAGGTGAACGTCTTCGTCTCCAGCGTCGCCTTCAGTAGCTGACGGCAACACGCCGCCGCAGCCGGTCCGCAGGGAAGCGCCACCAGGCGAGAGAGCTCGCGCTTCGGGTCCTCTTCCAGCTGGAAAGCTCGAACGACGACCCGGACGAAGTCTTGAGCTACCACGCCGCTGAGGGCGCGGCCACCCCGGAGGTGGCTGCGTTCGCGGGTCAGCTCGTCCACGGGGTGATCGCAAATCAGGAGCAGCTGGACGCAATCCTCGGCGAGGCTTCCGAGCACTGGAAGCTGAAGCAGATGGCTAAGGTGGACCGCATCATCCTGCGCATCGCGGTCTTCGAGCTCAACATCGAACGGCAGGTGCCTGCCAAGGCCGCGATCAACGAGTCGATCGAGCTGGCCAAGACCTTCTCGGGGGAGGAGGCCGGGCGGTTTGTGAACGGCATCCTCGGCCGGGTCGCCGGGGCGACACCGTGAGCGTGGGTACGGGCGACGTCCTGGATCGCCTGGAGGAGACCATCGCCCGGCTCGCGGACGGGAGCGCGCCGCTCGACGAGCTCGTGGCCGCTCACGAACGCGCGGTGAAGCTCCTGGCTGAGGCTGAGGCCGAGCTGCAGGCGCTTCGCGATCAGGCAGAGGAGCTCGGCAACTCCGCGAGACCGAGATGAGATTCTTGCTCGCGGCCATCGTCGCCTGGGCCATCGCGCAGGTCGCGAAGGTGCTGATCAGCTCATTCCAGCTGAGGCGCCTCAACCTGAGGGTGCTCGCCGATCCGGGCGGCATGCCGAGCAGCCACAGCGCGATCGTGATGGGCCTCACGACTGCAATCGGTAAATATGCCGGCATCACATCCGCCGCGTTCGCGATCGCCCTTATCTTCTCGTTCGTGGTCATGTATGACGCAGCGGGCGTGAGACGGGCGGCCGGCCGCCAGGCAGCGGTACTCAATCGCGTGGTGCAGGACCTGGTCCACATGCGCGGGATGCAGGAGGCCGAGCTGCGTGAGCTGCTCGGTCATACGCCGGTGGAGGTCCTGATCGGCGCGGTGCTCGGAATCGCCGTCGGCCTGATCCTCTAGATGCCGAGATTGGACGTGCTCGTGACGAAGTCCGGTCTCGCGGAGTCCCGTGAGCGAGCTCAGGCCCTGATCATCGCGGGGAAGGTGCGCGTCGCCGGCGAAACGGAACGCAGACCTGACCGCACCATCCCCGAGGGAACGCCGATCACGGTGGAGAGCGAGCCCGGGTACGCAAGCCGCGGCGCCCTCAAGCTCGGACCCGCCCTTCAGCGGTTTGGCGTCGATCCCTCTGGGCGAGTTTGTGCGGACATCGGGGCTTCGACCGGCGGCTTCACAGACGTGCTCCTTCGACGCGGAGCGGCGCGCGTCTACGCTCTCGACGTCGGACGTGGGCTTCTTCACTGGCGGCTGCGCCAGGATCCCCGCGTCGTGGTCATCGAACGCGTGAACGCTCGCGAGATGGAGACGTTCCCGGAGCCCGTCGGCCTGGTCGTTGTCGATGTCTCGTTCATCGGCCTCGAAAAGGTGTTGCCGGCGGTCACGAGGGCCGCGCCCGGCGCCGAGATCGTCGCTCTGTTCAAGCCTCAGTTCCAGGTCGAACGTGCCAGCGTGGGGAAGGGAGGGATCGTGCGCGACCAGGAAGCCGTCAAGTCAGCGATGCTTCGCCTGCGCGACTGGTGCGCAGCGAATCGAGTCGAGGTGATGGCTGAGGCGCCGTCAGAGGTGGCCGGCGCGGATGGCAACCAGGAGATCTTCGTTCACCTGAGACCGGTGGCCGGATGAACGTCTGCATCGTCTTCGGTCCGGGGGCGGCGATCAATGTGGTCGAGCGAGCGGAGCAGGTGCTCAAGGAGCGCGGAGTCGAGTCGTGGCGCGCGGATCGAGATTCGTCCGCCGCAGCGCACTCTGCCCGTTTGAAGAAGACGGATCTCATCCTTACCCTCGGCGGGGACGGCACCTTTCTCGCCGGCGGCCGGCTGGCCGCTCCGCGCGGGATTCCCGTGCTTGGCGTCAACCTCGGCCGCCTCGGTTTCCTCACCGAGCTGGAGGAGGACCAGCTCGAGAGCGGGATCCTTCGGTTCCTCGAAGGTCATTACCGCGTCGAAGAGCGGACGATGCTGCAAGTGCAGCTGATGCGAGGGTCACGAAGCGTGGCCCGCACGATCGGGCTGAACGAGATGGTTGTGGATCGGGCTGAGGACGCGCGCATGCTGCGCGTCCAGATCGAGGTCGGCGAGCAGGGGGTGGGGGTGATCGACGCCGATGGCGTGATCGTGGCCACGGCCACCGGTTCGACTGCCTACGCGCTGGCGACGGGCGGTCCAATCCTCGAGCCGACGCTGCGTGATCTGCTCGTCGTGCCGATGAACCCGTTCGCGCTCACGGTCCGGCCGATCGTTTTCCCACCCGGACAGAGCATTACCCTGTCGATCGTCCGCGGACCGGCCGAGATGCGCATCGACGGTGGCCGGCGTGGCCGAGCAGTCGCGACCGGCGACACGCTGCGCTGCGGTCCTCACCCGCGTCGACTCAAGGTGCTCCGCTTCGGGCCGCCTGAGGAGTTCTATCGCCGGCTGGGCGAGAAGCTTGGCTGGGGCCGCCCGCTGGTGCCTCTGAAGTAGTTGTTAAAGGAGCTTCGAGTTCGCGACCTGGCGCTGGTCGCGGAGTCAGCGGTTCGCTTCCAGCCCGGCCTCAACCTCCTCACCGGCGAGACCGGCAGCGGCAAGTCCTTGATAGTCGACGCGCTGGGACTTGCACTGGGCGCTCGGGGCAGCGCCGACCAGGTGCGCCATGGGGCCGAGCGTGCCACGGTCGAGGCGACGTTCGAGTCGCGGGGTGGCGCGGCTCTCGAGCTTCAACGCGACCTGGGCAAGCGTTCGGGCGCCAAGCTTGACGGACGGACCGCGTCGCCAAGCCAGCTGAGGGAGCTCGGCAGGAGCCTGGTGGCGATGCATGGGCAGCACGAGCATCACGCGCTCCTCGACACCGCGACACAAACCGAGCTGCTGGATGCACATGCGGGCGCGGGCGAGCTGCGAGCGAGCGTTGCCACCGCACATGCCGGGTGGACCTCTGCACAGGCCCGCGTCGCGGATCTGGAGCGGCTCCGGTCGCAAGGCCAGCGTGAGCAGGAGTTTCTGCGCTGGCAGCTCGCTGAGCTGAACTCAGCGGATCTCCGCGCGGGTGAGGATGCGGAGCTGGCCGCGGAACGTTCGGCGGTGCGGCACGCCGCACGCATCGCGCAGCTTGGCGATGACGCGGCCGCCGCCCTTCGCGACGAAAGCGTCGCCCGCGCATCAGCTGCAGTGCAGTCGGCGGCGGAGCTGGACCCAAGGCTCGCCGCCCTGGCGGCGAAGCTGGACGGGATGGTTCAGGAGCTTGCCGAATCGATCGCCGAGCTGCGCCGCTACACCGATGCCCTCGAGGCCGATCCCCGTCGCCTGGAGGCGATCGAGTCCCGGCTGAGCGTCCTCGACGGCATCAAGCGCAAGCACGGCGGATCGATCGAGGCGGCGATCGAGGAGCGCTCGCGGCTCGAGGTCCAGCTCGGCGCCACGGAGGACATCGGCGCAGCCCATGCGGCGGCCGAGCGCGAGCGTGATCTCCGGCGTGACGACCTGGAGAAGGCGGCGGCGCGCCTGACGGAGCTCAGGCAGGCGGCGGCGGAGCGGATGGAGGCCGCGGTCGCTGCCGAGCTCCAGGGACTGCGTCTGGAGGGCGCCCGCTTCGAGATCGAGCTGCGCACTCGCTCGGAGGTCATGGCCGACGGAGCCGAGGAGGCCGAGATGATGTTCTCGGCCAATCCCGGCGAGCCGCTCGCAGCCCTGGCCCGGGTCGCCTCAGGTGGCGAGCTCGCCCGGCTGATGCTCGCGATCAAGACGGTGAGCGCCGACACCGATCGACTTCCCACGCTTGTGTTTGACGAGGTCGACGCCGGCATCGGTGGCGAGGCGGCGACACAGGTGGGCGTCCGGCTCAAGGCCCTCGGGGAGCGCCATCAGGTGCTGGTGGTCACGCACCTGGCGCAGATCGCGGCATTTGCTGACCATCACCTCGTGGTTCAGAAGTCGCCTGGCCCCGACGGCCGCAACGTCGTCAAGGTCATCGAGCTGCGTACCGACGACGAGAGGGCCGCGGAGCTGGCACGGATGATGAGCGGCGGCGTGACTCCCAAGGCATTGGCCCGGGCGCGTGAGCTGCTCCACGAATCACGGCATGCCACTGGTGATGGCCCGCGCAAAGCTCTTCAGCGGTCCTGACGACAGGCGGAGGGCCACGCTAGGCTTACCGACCGAATGGAACAGCCGATCGCTGGCCCGCGCCCTCTATCGGTGAACACTCCGGTGTTCGAGGGTCCGCTCGAGCTTCTCCTGGCCCTGGCGGAGCGCGAGGAGGTCGACATTTTCCAGGTTTCGCTGGCTCGCGTCACCGACGCATACCTCGCCGAGATCGCACAGCGTGAGACGCCGGACCCGCAGGAGATGGCGGAGTTCCTCTGGATGGCGGCGCGACTGCTCCTCCTCAAGTCCATCCGCCTGCTGCCCGGCGAGACACCCAATGAAGAGGAGACCGAGCTGCTGGGCTGGGAGGAAGACGTTCGTCAGCGGCTCGAGGAGTACCGCGCCTACAAGGCGATGGCGCAGGAGCTGATGGAGCGCGCTGAGCAGGAGACGTTTGCCTTCCCGCCGCCGCCGCGGCCGCCGGAGCCGGGAGGGCAAGAGGAACCGCTCGAGGTCGACGCTCTGGTCGCCGCCTTCAACAGCGTCCTCGCCCGCATTCCGCCTCGCCCGGTGGTGGTGACGGGCAGGACGTGGACGCTCGAGGAGAAGCTCGACCTCATCCGGCAGCGGATCGCCCAGGGACCCGTCGAGCTCCTCGGACTAATCCTCGAGTCTGAGGACAGGCTGGAGGCCGTTGTCACCTTCGTGGCTGTGCTCGAGCTGTTGAGGCGGTCCGTGATATCGGTGCGGCAGAAGGAGCGGTTCGGCCCCATCCACATCGAGGCGAGGTCGGCTTGAGCGAGCTGTCGGCGGCGATCGAGGCGATTCTGTTCAGCTCCAACCGCGCACTGAAGGTGCGCGAGTTGCAGCAGGCGACGGACAGCAACCGCGACCAGTTGGAGCACGCGCTGGACGACCTCCGCTCTGCGCTCGAGGGGCGAGGCGTGATGCTGATGCGGCACCACGACGAGCTCCACCTTGCCACCAGGCCCGCATTTGCGCCGGCCGTCCGGCGCGCATTGCGGCCAGAGGTTTCCGGCAAGCTCTCGCCTGCCGCGTACGAGACGCTTGCGATCGTCGCCTACCAGCAGCCGGTGATGCGCTCCCGCATCGAGGAGGTGCGCGGGGTCAACTGCGAAAGCGTGCTCACGAACCTGGAGTTGCGCGACCTGATCACCGAGGTCGGTCGCGGCACGGGACCCGGCCAGCCCAAGCTCTACGGCACCACCATGCGATTCCTTCAGGTGTTGGGCCTCGAGTCGCTGGATCACCTGCCCGCTCCCAGCCGAGGGTCGTGACGCGCCTCAACGCTTATCTCGCGCGCTCGGGCGTCGCGAGCAGGCGAGAGGCGGACAGGCTCATAGCGTCAGGCGTTGTCCATGTAAACGGTCGCGCGGCACCGCCTGAAGGCGTGCTGATAGACCCCGACCACGATCGCGTGACCGTCGATGGCAAGCCGGTGAAGCCGGTTACGCGCCACCGGTACATCCTGCTCAACAAACCGCTGGGCGTGATCACAACCGCCAGGGACGAATCGGGTCGGACCAGCGTGCTGGACGTGGTGGGGGACGAGGGCAGGGCCGGGCACCGCCTGTTTCCGGTGGGCCGGCTCGATGCGGACTCGACGGGCCTTCTACTCCTTACCGACGACGGCGATCTCGCCTACCGGTTGACGCACCCGCGATACCACATCCCCAAGGAATATGTCGCCATGGTGGGAGGGAGCGTGAGAACGGCCGACCTGACGAAGCTGCGTCAGGGGGTCACCCTCGACGACGGTGTCACCAAACCTGCGCAGGCGGAGGTGCTTAGGGTGCTGCCCGGTCCAATGACGGAGCTCCGGATCGTCCTCGGGGAAGGCAGGCACCGGCAGGTGCGGCGCATGTTGCTCGCCGTCGGGTACCACGTGCAGTCGCTGCGGCGTGCCGGCTTCGGTCCGCTGAAGCTGGGCCGGTTGAAAGTCGGCGGATGGCGTGTGCTCGTCGAGGCCGAAGTTTCAGCGCTCCGCCATGCCACGCGGCTCCAGCCGTGATCGTCACCATCGACGGCGGGGTCGCCTCGGGGAAATCGGCCGTGGGCAAACGGGTTGCCGATGCGCTGGGCCTGCCCTTTGTCGACAGCGGCCTCATGTACCGCGCGATCACTCGACTCGCGGCAGAGCAGGACGTCGACCCGCACGACAGCGATGCGGTGACGAGCTTGGCCGAATCCACCCGGCTGCGTGTCGACGGCGATCGTGTCTGGGCGGACGGCAAGGAGCTGACGGAGGGCATCTTCGACGCTGACTTCGCGGACTCGCTCCCCGTGATCTCAGCGATCCCGGGAGTCCGCAAAGCGCTTGTCGACCAGCAGCGCCAGCTGGGCCGGCTCGGGATCGTGATGGCCGGTCGCGACATCGGCACCGTGGTGTTCCCAAATGCCGATCACAAGTTCTTCCTGGTCGCGAGCCTTGCAGAAAAGGTGCGCCGGCGCACCGCTCAATACGAGCGCCGCGGCGAAAAGGTCGATGAGGAGGCGATGCGCAAGGAGGTGGAGGCGCGCGACCTGGTCGACAGCAGCCGGACTGTGGCTCCGCTCAAGCCCGCCGATGACGCGGTCGTCATCGACACCGACAGTCTGAGCCTCGAGGAGGTGGTGGACACCATCCTCACGGATATCGGTGACACGGTGGGTGGCGCGTGATCTACGCCTTCATGCGCTGGCTCATGCGCACGCTCACGCAAACATTCCTCGTCGGACTTTTCAAGGTGATCGGCGCTGCCAACGTTCCCAGCACAGGCCCGCTCATCATCTGTCCGAATCACTCGGCGACGCTTGATCCGCCGATGGTGCCCGCCTTCCTGCCGCGCAGCGATTCCTGGAGCATGGCCAAGTCCGAGTACTTCAAGAAACCGCTCACTGCATTCATATTCCGGCGCTACCAGGCCTTCCCTGTGATCAGGCATACCGCGGACCGAGCAGCCCTGCGAAAGGCCTTCGACCTGCTCAAAGCCGGTCAGGTCCTGGTCATGTATCCCGAAGGCACGCGCATCGAGTCGGGCGTGCTGGCCAAGCCAGAGCCGGGAGCGGGTTTCATCGCCCAGAAGGCGGCATGCCCGGTGGTCCCTGTGGCTTTGACCGGTACACGTGAGTGCCTACCCAAAGGAGCTCGCTGGCCGCGGCGCACGCCGGTCACGATCACGTTCGGCGAGCCGTTCACCGTCGCCGCCAAACGGCCCGACGGCTCACGTGTATCGCATGAGGAGGCTTCGGACGCGATCATGACTGCGATCGCGGAGCTGCTGCCGGCCGATCGTCGCGGAGAGTTCAGCGACCTGGATTCACTGCGCCGGCGACTGGCCGGGGTGACCACGGCGCTCTAATCCCGCCATTCGCGCCCTTTTGGCTCGAGAAGAGCCCTTGCGGTGCGCCATTTCCGCCCAAATGGCGCGCCCCGCGGGTATCTACGTGACCTGTGGTCTCGCCCAGTCGTCCTCGGTCACCGAGCCGAGGGCTGGGTTGAAGCAGGCGTCGAAGGCTTCCTTGAGCGTCTGGGGCGTGAGCCGCGGCGACTGCTGCCGGTAGTTGGCGAGATCGACCAGTCGCGCGACCAACGATCGCGGGTGCGATCCCCGCAGCGGCTTCTTTCCGTACAGGGTGTGCAGCAGGTAGTTGACGGCGTTCGGATCAAACGCGACGCCCTGCCGGTCGCACTCGTACTTGAGGATGCGGCCAAACTGCTCGGGCGTTGGGTTGCCGACACCGATCTTGTAGGCCATGCGGCGAAGGAAGGCCTCGTCAACCAGCTCGGTGGGCGAGAGGTTGGTCGAAAACACCACCTGGCACAGGAACGGCAGCTCGATCTTGCGCCCTGACGCCGACAGGTCCAGGTAGTCGATCTTCTTCTCCATCGGCACGATGAACCGGTTCAGGAGCCGCATGGGCGGCACCTCCTGGCGTCCGAAGTCGTCGATGACGAACACACCCGCGTTGGCCTTCCACTGGAGCGGCGCCTCGTAGTAGCGATTGGCGGTGTCGTAGGTGAGGTCGAGCTGCTCGAGCTTAAGCTCACCACCGGCGACCACCACGGGCCGCTCGACCTTGACCAGCCGCCGGTCGATCGGCTGCTCGCCTTCGGCGATCTTGTGGTACACGGGGTCGATCACGCGGACGATCTCGTCGCCGACGGAGACCGCATGCGGGATCTCGATCGGGGCGCCCATCAGGAGCGCCATCCTCTCGGTGATGGTGCTCTTGCCGTTGCCGGGTGCGCCGAAGATGAACAGGGAGGCGCGCGACACCATCGCACCGCCGATCTGGTCGATGACGTGCTGTTCGAGCTCCAGCTGGCCGAGCGCTCGCTTGAGTGCCGCATCAGTGACGTTGGCCTTGCCTGTCACCTGCGAGCGGATGAGCGTGAGGTAGTCATCGAAGTTGATCGGGCACGGGCCGAGGTAGCGCGTCTGCACTGCCGACATCTCAGCGGCGCGCTGCCGGCCGGCTGACGAAACCGTGTAGCTCATGCGGACCGGTATCGGGCGGCCCTCCAAACCCGGCTCGTTCGAGAAACCCATCGTGTCCATGAGCTGGGCTTTCTGGAACTCCTCAACGATCGGTTGAAGCGTCTCGAACGGAAGGCCCAGCCTCGTCTCGATGGCACCGCCGCTCAGCTGGTCGGCGAACGCCAGGGTTCGCAGGAGCAGGCTGGCGACCAGGTCGCGACGGACGTGGAGGTCCTCCAAGCGCTTGGGACCCTCGATCGCTCCGGTGACCATCGCGCGCAAATATACCTGCACGGGCCTGTCCCGAGGCCACCCTAAGGCGGGCCGTAGAATCACGAGCCAGCGGTGCCGGAGTACGTATCCATCGACCTCGAGACGACAGGTCTCGATTCGGCCCGCGACCGCGTGATCGAGGTCGGCGCTGTCGCATTCACCCCTGACCACACCCTCGCCACCCTGGAGCGATTGGTCGATCCGCAGCGGCCCCTGCCCGAGTCGGTGGCGCGTCTGACGGGTATCTCGCAAGCCGACTTGAAGGGGGCCGCCAGCGCTGAGTCCGCCATGGCGGAGCTCGCGGAGTTCGTTCGAGGCCGGCAGCCGGTCGGTCATGGGGCTCGGCTCGACCTCGACTTCCTGAACGGGTCGGGCATGTGGGATCCCGACTGGGAGATCCTCGACACCCTCGACGTGGCCCGCATCCTCTTGCCAGGCGCTGCCAGCCACAGCCTCCCTCTCCTGGCCATAGAGCTCGGCTTCTCGCAGCCGCGCCCCCATCGAGCGCTTGACGACGCCGATGCCACCCGTCAGCTGCTGCTTCGCCTCCGTGAAGAGGCGGCCGCGCTCGACGAGGGCCTCAAAGAGTCGATCCTTGCGCTGGTCGCGCCTTACGGATGGGCGGTGGCGCGCTTTTTCGCTGAGGCCTTGACGGCTCCCAACCCGGTGTCCCAGGCAGCCACCGAGAAGGTCGAGCGGACGGCCGATCGCTCGCGCCTGCCGGCCAAGCCACCTGACGATCCCGACCTGATGGCGGCCCTGCTCGCTCCGGAAGGTCCACTTGCGAGCGTGCTGCCCGGCTATGAGCATCGCGAGCCTCAGCTGCAGATGCTGCTCGCTGTCGCGCAGATCCAGAACCGGGGCGGCTCATTGCTCGTCGAAGCAGGCACCGGCACCGGCAAGAGCCTGGCCTACCTGCTGCCATCCATCGCCAGGTCGGTGAGCCACTCCGAGCGTGTCGTCGTGTCGACGAACACCCACACGCTCCAGGAGCAGCTGATGACCAAGGATCTACCGGGCTTGCGCGACTGGCTGCCGTGGGATTTCAAAGCTTGCCTGCTCAAAGGCCGCTCGAACTACATCTCGCTGCGACGGTGGCGGCGCTACCTGGCGCAGCCATGCGACGACGCCGAAGAGCTGCGGTTCAAGCTGAAGGTGCTGGTGTGGCTTCACAGCACCGAGAGCGGCGACCGCTCCGAGCTGCGCCTGCAGGGCAAGGAGGAGGTGCTGTGGACCCAGATCGCCTCCGACCCGCTCGACTGCATCGGGGTGCACTGCACAGCGGAGGACTGCTACGTGCACCGGGCCCGCGCGGAGGCCGAGTCGGCGGACCTCGTGGTGGTCAATCACGCGCTTCTGCTCGCCGATGCGGAGGTGGGCGGTGGCCTCCTCCCTGGGTTCGACCACCTCGTGATCGACGAGGCCCATCACCTCGAGGAGGCGGCGACTCAAGGACTCCGCCAGGAGATCGACGGTCCCGGTCTCGACGCGCTTCTGGACCGGCTGGCCGTCCAGGACCCTGGCGCGCACGAGCCGGCGGGCCTCCTCGCCGAGCTTCGCCGGCAGCCGGCGCTTGGTTCATCGAGCGAGGCGCTGGTTGACGCGATCCCAATGGCGCTGAGCGCGCGCGCTCGAGTGCACGAGATGTTCGCGCACGCGTTGGGCCAGGTCGAACGCCGGCTCAACGAAGGCGAGCGCCGTGAAGAGTCCCTTCGCATCACGGAACAAATTCGAGGCGAGGAAGCTTGGGCCACTCTGTCGCTCGCGGCCGAGAACGCGGCCACCGCGCTGGCGGCGCTGGACACTCGCCTGCGCAGCGCGGTGGGCACTGCACGCGAATGGCTCGGAGGGGAAGAGCCTGACCAGGGTGTGCGCGAGCTGGAGATCATCCGCGGACGGCTGCAGAGCGCTGGGGTTCTGATCCACGAGGCGCTGGTGGCGCCGAATCCCCATCGCGTTTACTGGTTCACCCTGATCGCGCGCAACGAGAGCCTGCTCCTGCGGTCGGCGCCGATCAATGTCGGCTCGCTGCTGCGCGAGCGGGTCTACATGGAGCGCCGGTCCACCGTGTTCACGTCGGCGACTCTTGCCGTCGCGGGGACTTTCGACTACTTCCGCTCGCGGGTCGGACTGAGCGATAACGTCGAGGAGCTGATCCTGCCCTCGCCGTTCGACTTCTATCACCAGGCGCTGGTGTGCCTGCCGTCGGACTTTCCGCTTCCGGAGGACGAGGACTTCGACGTCCGTGTCGAGGAGGCCGTGGCCCGTGTGGCTCGGCGCGTGGGCGGGCGCACGATAGTGCTCTTCACCTCGCACCGGCAGCTGCGCGACGTCCACGCCGCGTTGAAGCACCGGGTCGACCTCGACGAGATCCTCATCCTCGGGCAGGGGATCGATGGGCAGCGCCGCCAGCTGCTGAAGTCGTTTGAGGAATCCGAGCGACCGCTCCTGCTCGGCACGTCGAGCTTCTGGGAGGGCATCGACATCCCGGGCGAGCGCCTGAGCTGCGTCATCGTCGTCCGGCTGCCTTTTCCGGTCCCGTCCGAGCCCGTCTACGCCGCCCGGGCCGAGCAGCTGCGCGACCCGTTCACGCAGCTTGCGCTGCCGCAGGCGGCACTGCGACTGAAGCAGGGCTTCGGCCGCCTCATCCGGCGCTCCACGGATCGTGGCGCCGTCGTCATCCTCGACCACCGCATCCTCGGCCGTGACTACGGCAGGGCTTTCCTTGACATCCTGCCTCCTGCGTCGCGCTTCGTCGGCCCTGCGGAGGAGATCCCGGGTCAGGTAGGTCTCTGGCTCGACAGTGGTCTGTAAACGGGGTCGAACAGCGCGAGTGCACGCACTCGCGTGCCTGGAAGCTTCGCGAAGAACGCGAATGCCGGCACCAGCGGGTTTCCCGGACCACTAAGTGAGCAAGCTGTTCGTGGTTGGCACTCCGATCGGCAACCTGGAGGACGTCAGCGCCCGTGCGCTGCGCGTGCTGGGAGAGGTGAGCGCGATCGCCGCCGAGGACACCCGTGTGACGGCACGCCTGCTCGGCCGCCACAACATCCACAAGCCACTGCTCAGCTATCGCGCGCCGGTCGAGCGGCGCGGCCTGCCGCGGGTGATGGCCGCGCTGGAGCAAGGCGACGTCGCGCTGGTCAGCGACGCAGGGACGCCGACGCTCTCAGACCCGGGTCAGGCTCTGGTCACAGCGGCGTGGTCGGCCGGTCATACGGTCGTGCCGATCCCAGGGCCCAGCTCGATCACCGCCGCGCTCTCCGTGGCCGGTTACGGCGGGCCCGGATTCACCTTCGCGGGCTACCTCCCCCGCAAGCCGGGCGAGATGAGGCGTCTGCTGGCCACGCTTCGCGACGATCCGCGACCTGCTGTCGCTTTCGAGTCGCCGTTTCGCATCCATAAATCGCTGGCGGTGATCGCCGAGTCGCTGCCGGATCGAATGCTGACATTGACCCGCGAGCTCACGAAGGTTCATGAGCAGGTGATACGCGGCACCGCGTCTGAGGTGATCGAAGCCCTCGGTGAGCGGACGCGCGGCGAGTTTACGCTTGTCATCTCCGGTGCCTAGAACTGTTTTCGTGGCTCCTGCCTGGCCGTACGCGAACGGCCCTCGACACATCGGCCACCTGGCCGGATTCGCCGTGCCGGCAGATGTGCTGGCGCGCTTTGAGCGCTTGCGCGGATCGCGCGTGCTGATGGCGAGCGGCACTGACGAGCACGGGACGCCAATCACCTACGAGGCTGACAAGAAGGGCGTGGCGCCGCGCGAGTTCGTGGATGAGAACAACGCAATCATCGTCGAGGATCTTCGCCGGCTGGGGATGACCTACGACATCTTCACGCGCACCACCACCGCCAACCACTATCGGGTGACGCAGGACATGTTCCTGAAGCTTTACGAGAAGGGCTACCTCGTGAAGAAGACGCAGATGGGTGCGATCGACCCTACAAGCGGGCGCACGCTGCCGGACAGGTACATCGAAGGCAAGTGTCCGATCTGTGGTTTCCCCGACGCGCGCGGCGACCAGTGCGACAACTGCGGCAACCAGCTCGACCCGATCGACTTGATCAATCCGCACCAGCGCGGAAGCGACGCGCCGGTGGAGTTTCGGGAGACGGAGCACTTTTTCTTCGACCTGCCGGCGTTCGGCGAGCAGCTGAAGGGGTGGATCGAGCAGCACGACAGCTGGCGGCCGAACGTCCGCAAATACTCGCTCGAGTTCGTGCGCAACCTGAAACCGCGAGCGATCACCCGCGACCTCGACTGGGGCGTGCCGGTTCCGCTCCCCGGCTGGGAGGACAACCCCCACAAGAAGATCTACGTGTGGTTCGACGCCGTGATCGGCTATCTCTCCGCCTCCATCGAGTGGGCGCAGCAGCGAGGCGAGCCGGACGCATGGAAGGACTGGTGGCAGAACCCCGATTCGTGGCACTACTACGTGATGGGGAAGGACAACATCACGTTCCACACAGTGCTGTGGCCGGCCATCCTCATGGGAGTCGGAGAGCTCGAGCTGCCGGACGAGATCGTCGCCAGCGAGTACCTCAACATGAGCGGACGCAAGCTCTCGACCAGCCGCGGCGGCCAGATCATCTTCGTGCGTGATTTCCTCGATCGCTTCGACGCCGACGCGCTCAGGTACTACCTGATGATCGCGGGGCCCGAGAACCAGGACACGGACTTCACGTGGGACGAGTTCGTGCGCCGGAACAACGACGAGCTGGTGGCGACGTGGGGCAACCTCGTCCATCGCACGCTGGTCAACGCGCACCGAAACTTCGGCGCCGTCCCGAAGCCGCAGTCGCTGACGCCGGCTGATCGCGGCCTCATCGAGGAGATCGAGTCCGGGCTCGATCACGTGGCCGCGAACCTCGAGCAGGCTCGATTCCAGAACGCGCTGAAGCTGGTCATGGGCATGGCGGCGAAAGTCAACGTGTACCTGGGGACTGAACAGCCATGGCACGCGATCAAGACGGACAGAGAGCGCGCCGGCACTGTGCTGTACGTCGCGCTCCGCTGCGTCGACAACCTGAAGACGATGCTTTCGGCCTTTCTTCCCTTCTCGTCGCAGCGGCTGCACACCATGCTCGGTTATCAGGATGTAATCGCTCCGCAGCCCGATGTGCGCGAGTACGCGGAGGATGGGACCTCTCACAAGGTGTTGACAGGGACCTACTCGAGTGACAACCGCTGGCGGCCATCTGAGCTGGAGCCCGGCCGGCCCCTCCCAGTTCCCGAGGCGCTGTTCAAGCGCCTGGACGACGTGGTCGAGGAGCCCGCCTGAGCTTCGTCGACAGCCACCTCCACCTCGAGGAGCTCGGCGACACATCAAAGGTAGTCGCGCAGGCCGCAGAAGCAGGTGTCACGCGAATGATTGCGATGGGAACCGACGTCGATCGCAGCCGTCGAGCCGTAGAGATGGCGAATGAGCATCCTGCGGTTTGGGCGGGCGTCGGCCACTATCCCACCGAGGAGGCAGTGCCCGACATCGACGAGCTTCGCGCGCTCGCCCTCGATCCGCGTGTCGTCGCCATCGGCGAGGTGGGGCTTGACTTCGAGCACGGCGCCGTGTCGCGGCACGAGCAGATGGTGCGTCTCGACTGGCTCTTCACGCTCGCCGTCGAGCTCGACCTGCCGGTCTCGATCCACAATCGCGGTGCTGTGTCCGAGATCGCCGAGCTGATCGGCGCCCATCCCGGCCTTCGGGGGGTGATGCACTACTTCGCGCTCGGCGTGCGCGAGGCGGATGTGTTCCTTGCGCTCGGGGTCTACCTATCGTTCGCAGGTCTGATCACGCGGCCCAGCCGCGCCGAGCTTCGTGACGTGGTTCGCGAGTGCCCGGCAGACAGACTCCTGCTCGAGACTGACTCACCGTATGGGCAAGCACACAAGCGGATGGGCACCCCCAACCGTCCCGCATATCTCATCGACACCGCCGAGCTCGTGGCGCAGTTGCGGGGCCTCAGCCTCGACGAGTTGGGTGAGCTGGAGACGGCGAACGCCCTGCGGCTGTTCACGCGCATGAGCTAGTGATGATCGACCCAGCTGATCGGGGTCAGCTCTTCGAGCTGCTCCACCGCCACCGGGTCACGCTCAAGCATCGATTCGGCCAGAACTTCCTGGTCGACCCTGTGCTTCGCGACCACATCGCGGAGACAGCCGGTATCGAAAGCGACGATGAGGTCCTCGAGGTCGGCGCCGGCGTGGGTACGCTCACCATCGCTCTGGCGGAGCTCTGCCGTCGAGTCGTGGCGGTGGAGCTTGACCGGACGATCATCAAAGCCCTGCGCGAGGTTGTCGCTGGTCATGGCGACGTGGAGGTCGTGCAGGCTGACATCCTCAGGTACGACCTGCAGGCTGCATTTCCCAGCGGTGGGGAGGTGGCGACCGGAAACATCCCCTACAACCTCACCGGTGCTCTGATCCGGAAATTGCTCGATGACGCCCCACGGCCGCGGAGGCTCTCCCTTGTGGTTCAGAAGGAGGTGGCCGAGCGCTGGACAGCAGACACCGGGGCGGGAGTCGGGACCGTCGCGGTGCAGGTCTTCGCGGTGCCGCGCATCGTTTCGATCATCCCGGCGGTCGCCTTCGAGCCTCAGCCGGCGGTGGACTCAGCGCTGGTGGTGATGGACGTTCGTGAGCGACCCGCCGTGAACGTGGCCGATCTCAACTCCTTCTTCCGATTCGTCGAGGCCGTGTTCCAGCAGCGCCGGAAGCAGCTCGGTGGAACGTTGGGCCGCATCAGTGGCACCACCAGCTCGGAGGCCGCATCACGCCTTCGCGATGCAGGCATCGACCCGGAGCGACGCCCGCAGACGCTCAGCCTTCAGGAGTGGGAACGGGTCTATACCGGCTTCTCCGACCGCTAGAGTTCCTGACGCCGTGGAAGCTCCCATCAGATTCCCGGTCGAGGGTCCCGGCGGATTTCGCACGGTGCTTGCCTTCACCGCCTTCCGCAACATCTGGTTTGCACAGCTCGCCGCGCAGCTGGCGGACAAGTTTCTTCTCTTCTCGCTGATCATCCTGGCCTACAACGTCTCGGGCGGCAGCACGCCGGTCGCGGTGACGCTGCTGACCTACACGGTCCCGGCCGTGCTCCTCGCACCGCCGGCGGGTGTGCTGGCTGATCGCGTCAACCGCAAGCAGCTGATGATGTGGTGCAACTTCGGACGCGGGGCTGCGATCGCGCTCATTCCCATCGCAGCATTGGTACCTGGCCTGAAGACCGACTTCGTGCACTTGCTGCTCATCACGTTCATCTTCTCGGCGGTTGGGCAGCTGTTCGGGCCCGCCGAGGCCGCCGTGATCCCGACCATCCTCCCGCGCTCCGCGCTCATCACCGCCAACTCGATGTCACTGCTGACCATGGTGCTGACGCTCGTCGTCGGCGGCGCGCTGGCGCCGATCCTGTCCAGGATCGACCTGTACGCGCCGTACTGGGTCGGTGCCGCGCTGCTCGCCATCGCCGGCACGCTCATCTTCGCGTCGGAGATCCCGCCGGTGAACAGAACGGCCGACCCGGCGGTCGCGGAGAGCGCCAGCCGGTTCCGACGCATGCTGATCGACATCAAGGAAGGCATCGATGCGGTGCGCGCATCTCGCGGTCTCATGCTCGCTTTCTTCCAGCTGTCGGTGGCGGTGCTGGTCCTCTTCATGCTCTTCACCCTTGCGCCCGCATTTGTGACGAAGGTCATCGGCATCTCGGCTCTCGACACCTATGTGGTGCTGGTCCCGGCCACCACGGGCGCGATCCTCAGCGCGATCGTGCTCGGGCAGTTCCTTCGCAACATCGACCGGGCGCGGCTCCTCGCGATCTCGATGATTGCGTTCGGCGTCACCATGCTTGGACTGGCCGCGGTTCCGCAGGCGATGAGCCAGGTGCCCGACCTCCACCTCCACGCGCGCCTCACAGGAGCCGCCTTCAGCCTGGTTCTTGGAATCGAGTTCGGGGCGATCATGATCCCGGCCGTCACCTACTTGATGGAGGCGACCAGCGACGAGATCCGCGGCCGCATCTTCAGCCTGCTCT
>VBFO01000070.1 GCA_005881025.1 Chloroflexota bacterium
CCATCGCTGGGATGGCACCCGATGGGTTCCGCTGGCGGTCGCTCCGGCCGCCGCCCCGCCGTCTCTCGCGTTTGCGCCGCCCCCGATCTGGGCCGCGGCACCGCGAGCCATACGTGTCGCGACCTCATGGACCAAACCTCTCCAGATGGCGGTCGCCGGGCTGGCGGCCGTCCAAGCCGTCTGGTATCTCATCGTCCCGTTCTGGCTGGCCGGGCCTCTGACGGAAAACGTGCGACGGACGGCCGTCTCCACGCCGGGTGCGCTGGACCCCTCGCAGCTCTCCACCGTTGCGATCCTGACGCTCGGCGCTACCTCGGTCGTATTGATTGCTATCGCTACCGCGGTCGCGATCGGCGCATTACGGCGCTGGATCTGGATGCATTACGTGGTGCTCGCGCTGCTGGGGATCGGGATCCTCGACCTGCCCATCGCCGTGGCCAACGCAACAGGGATTACTCCCCAGGTCGTACCGATCAGCGGACGGCTGCTGGTCGCGCAGTGGGTGGCCGCAAGCTTCAGCGTGGTCGAGATCGCGCTGTTTGCATGGATGCTGATGGCGCTCTTGAGGCGCGGTCCCTGGGCGACCAGAAAAGAGCTATCCGCTCAGGAGTGAGGTGAGCAGCCTGGTGTCGATGTTCCCGCCGCTGACGACGGCGATGGTCTTGGGCCCAGGCTCGAGCTGCTCCAACGCCGCGTAGGCTAGGGCGCCCGCGCCTTCGGCGACGACCTTGGCCGCGGCAGCCAGCTCCGGAACCGCCGCACGCAGCCGCGGCTCTGGCACTGTGATCCAGCGATCGACGCATTCCTTGAGGAGCTCGAACATCTGGGGAGTGAACGGTCCTGTGGTTCCGTCAGCGATGGTCTCGGGCTTGACGGTGACCGGGCCGCCGGCCTCGAACACCTTCTTCCACATCTCGTAGCCGTCGGATTGGACTCCGACCACCTCGACATCGCCACGCAAGCCCTTGACCGCGGAAGCGATGCCGCTGACCAGGCCACCCCCGCCGACAGGCACCACGACCCGTTCCACGTCGGCCAGGTCCGCGACCATCTCGAGGCCCGCACCTCCGTGGCCCGCGATCACCTCTGGGTCGGCGAAGGGATGAAGGAAGAGCTCGGGCTCGCGCCGCCATGCCTCAGACGCCAGCCAATCCAGCACCTCATCGCGTGGCCTCAGCATCGGCTCGCCGCCCCAGCGCTTGACGCCATCGATCTTGGTTGCCGGGGCGGTGTCGAACATGACCACCCGGCAAGGCACCCCGAGGCTGTGCGCCGCGTAGGCGCAAGCCTGCGCCGCGTTGCCGGCGCTGACCGTGATCAGGCCATGCCTTACTCGTTCAGGCATCGAAATCTGTGCCTGCGTCGCCGCGGCGAAGAAGCCGCGGACCTTGAAGCTCCCGGTCGGCTGTAAGCACTCGAGCTTTAGCAGCGCGCCTTCGACCGGCACCATCGGCGTCCGCTGCACATATGGGCGTGCGCGCTCGGCAGCCGCGCGTATGCGCGTGAGCTCGACCATGGCGATAATCCTATTCGTGCCCATCTACGAGTACCGGTGCGGCGCATGCAGCAAGCGATCGTCGTCTCTGCTCGCCAGCTACTCGTCGCCGGACCCTGCCTGTCCGCACTGCGGCAAGAGCGAGCTGCGGCGTCTGGTCTCGAGCTTCGCGACAGTCCGTTCGGGTGATGGTGGTGACGACTTCGGGGACGCCGACGACTTCGACGGCGGCGACGACCACGATGGCATGGGTAACGGCGACGGGGGGTTCGACGGGGGCGACGACGACTTTTAGCCTGGCTTGAGCACCTTGTTCGCCGCGGCGATCAGCTCTGAGCGATGAGAGTCGTCATGGGCGAAGATCCTGAACAGGGACATCTGCACCGGCAGCCTGCGAAACAGGTCGAGGACCCGGCTCTGCTGGAACGATCCCTCGAGCGGCTCGTAGAACAGGATGCCCGCCGTTTCGGTCATCGGATTGAAAGCCCGAGACTCCTGCGCCGCCACGTCGACCTCGAACTCGACATCGCGAAGCCGTTCGGGTAGGTGCGCCCGAATGTTGCCGGCAAACTCAGCCCGCGTGACCCGAAGCGCGCCGGCCGGGATGTCGCGCGCGTCCGAGAGGCCCTGGTAGACGAGCTTCCATTTCAGCTTCCTGGCCACGATCGCCGCCCAAGCCAGGCCCAGCTCGCGCCGCTCTGCATCGCCGGATCCGTGTGCCCATCCATCCACGTCGGACAGCAGAGACCACTCAGTCAGCGCCTGGTACGAGTCGAGCCGCTCGAGCGGGTTGCCTCCCAGCAGCAAGTTCAGAGTCGGCCGGAAGACCTCCCGCAGCTGGAGGTCGATCCTACGCACTGTGCGGTGGAAGTAGACCTGGTGGTACAGGTACAGCCTCGCGTTCAGGAACATGTAGAGCGCTTCGGCTGCGTGAGCGTGAAGGGTCAGGCCGCGGTCGGAAACGAACGAGTAGTGGATGATTCGCGGCACGTCCACCGGTCCGGCGGCGACCCCACATATATAAGAGTCGCGAGGGACGTAATCCATGTTGTCGGCGGAGAACGGACCCACCATCGCAGGCTTGAGAGCCGCCAGCCATGGTGGCGCCGTGAAATCCTCGAGCTCAGCGGGTGAGATCAGGTAGGCGATCCAACGTGGATCGATCCGCTCGCCCACCTCGAAATCAAAGCCTGGCGAGGCGCTCAGGCCTTCGACCAGTGTCGCCAGCGGTCCACTGATAAGGGCTCGCCCGATCACCTCGTGGTCGATGCTCCATTCATCCAGGTAGTTCTCGTCGAAGAAGTGGCCGAACGGTCCGTGGCCGACGTCGTGGAGCAATCCCGCCACGCGCATGGTCTCCTCCACCAGCGCCGCCGACGGGGTTCCGCCGCAGCTCTCGCGCAGGGTTGGGTACAGATGCTTCGCCCACTCTCCGGCCAGGTGCATCGAACCGAGCGCATGCTGGAAGCGCGAGTGCTCAGCGGTCGCGAACACCCACCAGGCGCTCTGGAGCTGGTGGATGCGGCGCAATCTCTGCAGCCACGCGGCATCGATCAGGTCTTGCTCGGAGGACGCGCCCGGCACACCGCCGGCCCCACCCTTGGTGATCCGGAGGTAGCGGTAGATCGGGTCGCTGAACAGGTTGACGCGCGAGTACTCGCCTGTCGGGTCGCTCACGTGAGCGATTATCAACGCGAGTGGACGATCCCCACAGAGGCATCGAGCTCTTTAACAGGGGCCTGTACTGGGAAGCTCACGAGGCGTGGGAGCACGAGTGGGTGCCCGATCGACGAGGGCCTGACTCCGGGTTTTACAAGGGCCTGATCCAGGTCGCAGCCGGCTGTTTGCACTATCAGCGGCGAAACCGCCGTGGCGCCGTCAACAAGTGGCGCAGCGGGGCCGGCTATCTACGTCCTTATATGCCTGTGCACCGCGGGGTGAAGCTGGCTCCGCTCGTACAAGCGGTGGATGGATACCTGGAGGCCATGTCCGGGGAGAGCTGGCCCGAGCTCGATTTGCCCACGATCGATCAGGAGTAAGGGGGAAAGCGGCGACCGGCCCCGGACTCGATGAGGCCCCCATGGCCGAGCCGCAGCAGGTCCTTTGCGTCCGCGCGGCCGTACGCGAACACGAACGGGAGCAGGAGGTCGAGCGAGCTCGAGCGTCCAAAGCCCGCGCAGGACGCAACTCCGACCACGGCGGCCTGGCCGAGGCGCGCCAGCCACAGCATGCTGCCGGGGTGCATCGGCGCGCCCAGCTGCAGGAGCTCCCCTCCCGTGGCGGTCAGCTCGGCGTAAGCAGGATCCAGGGGATCGATGGCCGACGCGCCGGCGAACAGGACCAGCTGCGCGCCGAGCTCGCCGGCCTCGCGGTAGGCGGCGGCGACCGCTTCTTTTGTTCGAGGCACCTCGCGGAGGCCCACGACGTCGGCTCCGTACCAGCCCAGCTTCCGGGTCACCGCCGCGCGAAACAGCTCGCGGGCCTTGGGCTTGAGACGCTCAGTGGCCACGACGAACGTCCGGAGGCTGAGGAACGGAAGCAGCGTGATCACGGGACCGCGCTCCTTGCACAGGGTCTCGACCTCATCGAGCAGCCGGCCGGGAACGGCCACGGGAGTGACCTTGCATCCGGCCACCTCTTCGCCTTCGGCCACTGCCTGGCCGTCCATCACCGTGAACACGGACACGTAACCGAGCGCATTGATCGCGTCCACGAGGTCTGCCCGCACGCGGACCAGGCCACGCCGCTCCGCCACCAGCCGCGCCTGGCTCTGGTGCGGCGGGTGTGCTGCGAGCCCTGGAGCCGTCAGCGCCGCAGCCAGGCGCCGCGCCGCGGTGTCCTCGTGCACGTCGCCTGACTCCAGCTCGACGACGTGAACCTCGTTCTCGCGACGGACGCGTTCGAGGTCCGACTCTTTCAGCATCGCGCCCTTGCGCAGATCGGGGCCGAGGTCGTGAACAAGGACGCGGCCGACGACGTCGCCGGGACCCGCATTTCTTCCATCCAGCCGGTGCGCACGCATAGCTGGGAGCATAGAGTCGTGCGGCTCTTCAACACTCTGACGCGCCTCCAGGAGGAGCTGAAGCCCGTCGGCGGTGGCCGCGTGAAGGTCTACTCGTGCGGCCCGACCGTCTATCGATACGTGCACGTCGGCAACCTGCGCACATTCATGTTCGCGGACCTCCTCTGCCGCGCGCTCGACTATGTCGGTTATGAGACAGAGCAGGTCATGAACATCACGGACGTCGGACACCTGACGGACGACACTTTCGACCGCGGCGAGGACAAGATGCTGGTCAGCGCCCGGCTGGAGAAGAGGTCCACCGAGGAGATCGCGGAGCACTACACGCAGGCGTTCATGCAGGACGCGGCCGCGGTCAACATCCGGCCCGCGGCTCACTACCCGCGGGCCACCGCCTACATCCCACAGATGATCGACATCATCGGCAGGCTCATCGACAAGGGTCACGCCTATGAGGTCGGCGGGACCGTCTATTACGACATCGCCAGCTTTCCGGCTTACGGTCGGCTGTCCCGCAACAGCACCGACAGCCTGCTCGCCGGCACTCGCGGCGAGGTCGATCCGCGCAAGCGACATCCCGGCGACTTCACGCTGTGGAAGGCTGCCGGCGAGCACCGGCTCCAGGTCTGGCCCAGCCCCTGGGGAGATGGATTTCCAGGCTGGCACATCGAGTGCTCGGCGATGTCGATGGCGCTCCTGGGGGAGCGGTTCGACATCCACACCGGCGGCAGCGACAACGTATTTCCCCGATCGCGCAGTCGGAGGGAGCGACCGGTCATCGCGTTGTCGGCTGCTGGATGCACGGCGGGCACCTGCTGCTCAGGGGCACGCGCATGGCGAAGTCTGCGGGCAACTTCTTTCGCGTCACCGAGGTTGCAGAACAGGGCTTCGATCCGCTTGCCTTCCGCTACCTGATGCTGCAGGCGAAGTACCGAACGAAGCTCAACTTCTCGGTCGAAGGATTGGCGGGTGCCGACCGAGCCCTGGCGCAGCTGCGTGAGCGCGTGAGGGAATGGTCTTCAGGACCCGATGGCGCCGCGGCCGATTACGACGCGCGCTTTCGCGCCGCGCTTGATGACGACCTCGACCTGCCGTCCGCGATGGCGCTGGTCTCCGAGCTGGCGCGCGCAGACGTCGCGCCGCGAGCCAAGGCGAGGCTGCTGCAGGACTGGGACCGGGTGCTCGGGCTGGATCTTGGCCGCGAACAGCCGGTCGCCAAACTACCGGACGGTGCAGCCGAGCTCCTGGCCGCGCGTGATCGGGCCCGTGCCGCCAGGGACTTCGCGACCTCAGACAGGCTGCGCAGGTCCCTCGCGGCGATGGGCGTACAGGTAGTCGACACGCCGGAAGGCCAGCAGTGGAAGCCGGCGACGTTGCGCAGGGAACGGAACTAGAGAACCATCCGGCTCCCGGGTCAGCTTCTGCCGTTCGGGCCCGAATGGTTGCAACCACTGAGCCTGAATTGCATCGTTCGGGCACAAATGGCTGAGACGGGGGCAGTAAGTTTGAGGCCGAGCCTTGCGGCCCGGCCTCGTCGAGAGGAAGGGGTCTAGTTGATTACGGCCTTGCCCACGTCACGGCTTGTGTGGCGTCGGACTGGGCCGACTGTGCTGGTTCTTGTTGGGGTTGTTGGAGTTCCCGCCCCCCTGGCCCTGACCCTGGCCTTGGCCCTTGCCTTTGCCCTGGTTCTGAGAGGCATTGGGGTTCTGGTGCTGGTCGCTGTTCTGCTGGCCGTGCTGTTTGGCGAACGCGCTCACGCACTGGCCGATCCCATGCTCACCCTGGCCCAAAGCGTCCTTGCAGGTCGCGACCTGCGCCTTGACCTGCTGGCCCCAGACCGACGGGTCCAGGCTGCCGGTGACCGCAGCTTCAGTGCCGGCAGCCGCGAATGCAACCACCGCGACGCCGGTCAGGACCTTCAGCGAGATCGCGGCCCCAGCTCCACCCGCGATGCGCTTCACCAGTCCCACCGGGCCCGGTGTCCGCCAGGCAGGTATGGATGCCCCGCCAACCGGTCCCAGGACGCGGTTGAGCTCCCTCTCGATCTGCCCGTCGAAGTCGTTGGTGTCGATCATCAATCGGTAGGGACGCTGTCCTCCGCCAAAGTACCCATCCCTGCCTGACCGCCCCTTCGAGGGTCATCCCTCAGGAGGCGCCTGAGGCGCTCCTTGGCGGTCGCCAGCCGGGAGGCGACCGTCCGCTCGGGGATGTCCAGCGCGGCAGCGATCTGCCGGTTCGTATAGCCGTGGTGGTGGCGCAGCACTATGGCCGCCGCCTGCTTGGCGGGCAGCTTGCGCAGGGCGTTGAACAGGTCTGATCGCTCGGCCAGGGCGCCTGGATCCGATGGCGGCGCCGGGCGCCCCATGCGCCTGAGAACCTGACCCACCTCCCGCATCCTGGCGTAGCGCTGATACGAGATGGCGGTGTTGATCGCGATTCGGTGGAGCCAGGCCTCAGCCGGTGCATCCCCCCGCCACGACGACCAGGTGCGGTATGCGCGTTCGAAGGCGTCGTGTGTGCAGTCCTCGGCCGCGGCGCGATCACCGAGGACCCCTATGAGGGTGCCGAGGATCCTGTTGTACGAGGCCCGGTACAGGCGCTCGAAATCCGCTTGAGCGCCCGGTTTGTATTCGTCAAAGGCTGTGATGGTCGACCACCCCCGTCCGTAGCTTGAACCGCGGCGACCGCGGTGAGTCCGCGTTAACTACGGAACGGCGGGCAGGGCAGGCGGGGTTACGGTCGGGATCGGGAGCGGGCTCAACTTCGGGATCGCAGGCGTTTGACCGGCGGATGGCCGCGAAGGCGCAGGCGATGCCTGGGTGGTGTGTTTTGCCGGCGTGGTGCTTTGGTGATGGGAGGCCGGGTTGGCGTTCGTGATCTGCTGCCCGACGCTTCGGCTCCAGTCGACTGGATTGAGGCTCTTGGTGAGCGTCGCCTCGAACCCGACGGCGGCGATCAGCGCGGCGACGGCGAACCCGGTCACGAGCCTGCTCCAGGTGCGGTGCGGCACGTGCCGGCGACGCGGCCGCGGCGGGCGGGCGACAACAGGGTCGAGAAGCTTGCGCAGGTCGGATTCCAGGTGCAGCTCGAACTCGATCATGTCCCCGCCCATCTGAGCGCCAACGCCTCAGCCCTTAGAAGTACTCACAGAACTTGCGCCGACTTCTAGCTTGACCACGAACGCATGTTCGGTTAACCTCCAATTCGCCCGAATGTCCCCGCTCCCGCCTTTCGACGCCGCCAACTTCCAGGGCGAGGTCACCCTCGACCACTTGCTGCCGGCCACCGAGGCGGTATTCGCTCCTCTTCCCTCGGACCTGAAGCCGGAGCTGGCCGCCGCGCTGAGGACCCGCGGAGTCGAGCGCCTGTACTCCCACCAGGCCGAGGCTTACGCCGCGGTACGGGCCGGCCGCCACCTGGTCGTGGTCACCCCGACAGCGAGCGGCAAGACCCTCTGCTACAACCTCCCGATACTTCAGCGCCTGCTCGAGAACCCAGAGCGCCGGGCGATCTACCTGTTTCCCACCAAAGCTCTCGCGCAGGACCAGCTGGCGGAGCTTGGAGCGCTGAAGCGTGGCCTTGCCATCGACCTGCGGGTCGACACCTATGACGGTGACACCCCACCAGGGCGCCGCACCGCGATCAAGGAGGCCGGCCACATCGTGATGACCAATCCCGACATGCTGCACACGGGTGTGCTGCCTCACCACACCCGGTGGCGAAAGCTGTTCTCGAGCCTCGAGTTCGTCGTCATCGACGAGCTGCACATGTACCGCGGACTGTTCGGGAGCCAGGTCTCAAACGTCATCCGCAGACTGAAGCGTGTCTGCGCCTTCTACGGCTCCCATCCGACCTTCATCTGCGCGTCCGCAACCATCGCCAATCCTCGCGAGCTGGCGCAGCGCCTGCTGGAGGAGGACGACATTGCACTCGTCGATCGCAGTGGTGCCCCACGAGGCGAGCGGCGCCTCATCTTCTACAACCCACCGCTGCTCAACCGGGAGCTCGGCGTCCGCAAGAGCTCGATGCTCGAAGCCCGGCGCATCGCGGCGCCGTGGATCCGCGCGGGAACCCAGACCATCGTCTTCTGCCGCAGCCGACTTCAGGTGGAGGTGATGCTGAGCTACCTGCGCGAAGACCTCGCGCCGCGACTTGACGCGCGCCAGCGCGTGCGCGGATACCGCGCCGGCTACCTCCCGCTACACAGGCGGGAGATCGAGGCTGGACTTCGCGCCGGAGAGATCACCGGAGTCGTCAGCACCAATGCCCTCGAGCTCGGCATCGACATCGGCAGCCTCGAGACATCGGTCCTCGTCGGATACCCCGGCACGATCTCATCGACCTGGCAGCAGCTTGGCCGCGCGGGCCGGCGCGCCGGCTCCGTCGGCGTTTTCGTGGCCTCCAGCTCCCCGCTGGACCAGTTCATCGTCCGGCATCCCGACTACTTCCTCAACGCCAACCCTGAGGAGGGCCTGATCGACCCCGACAACCTGCTCATCCTCGCCGGTCATCTCCAGGCTGGTCTGTTCGAGCTGCCATTCGAGGATCAGGAAAAGCTCGGGCGCGCTGACGTCAACGACCTGCTGCAGGTTTTTCAGGAGGACGGCTCGGCAACCCGCTCGGCAGGGCGCTGGTTCTGGAGCCGCCAGGCCTTTCCCGCTGAGGAGATACACCTCCGCCGCATCGCGGCCGACAACGTGATCATCATCGACACCTCGCACCCTCGCCCACAGGTGCTCGGCGAGATGGACCAGTTCTCCACTCCGGTCTTTCTGCACGAAGAGGCGGTTTACCTCCACGAAGGCGCGCAGTTCCACGTCGACAGACTCGACTGGGATGAGAAGAAGGCATACGTGCGGCCGGTCGAGGTCGACTACTACACCGACGCGCTTTCGTCGGTGGCCGTGCAGGTGCTGGACACCTTCGCAGGCCCGGACGGATGCGGCCTCGCGCGGCATCACGGCGAGGTGAAGATCACGTCCCTCGCTTCGATGTTCAAGAAGATTCGCTTCCACACCCACGAGAACATCGGCTCGGGTCCTATTCACCTGCCGGAGCAGACCCTGCATACAACTGGCTACTGGCTGACCCTGGACCAGGACCTGTGGGCCGCCCTTGGGCGCGAGACGTTGGAAGCAGGCCTGCAAGGTATGGCGCACTCGCTGCGCCACGTCGCCAGCCTGCGATTGATGTGCGACCCGCGTGACCTTGGCTCGGTCGCAGAGGTGCGATCGGTGACGACACGACTTCCCACCGTCACCGTTTACGAGATCTATCCCGGCGGCGTCGGCTATGCGGCGCGGATGTACGACCTGCATCACGAGCTGCTCGATGACGCCGCCTCGCTGGTGCGCGAATGCCAGTGCCTCGCCGGGTGCCCGTCCTGCATCGGACCTCTCCACATGGTCGAAGGAGCCAAAGCTGCATGTCTGCGACTGCTGCAAGCACCCTCCGAGAGCGTCTTGATCGCTTAAGCGGCGCACCGCGCCGGCGACCGCACCCGGCGTTGTACACGCCGCGCGGGTTCGAGGCTGTCGCGACCCCTTACGGCGATGCCCTGATGCGGCAGGACGTGCTACCGCTGCCGGCGCTGGAGCCACATCCTGGCAACGTCGCTTACCTGGACACCGAGACGACCGGCCTGTCGGGTGGCGCCGGCACCTATGTGTTCGCAGCCGCCATCGCGCGGCCGATCGACTGCGGCCTGCGCCTGGCTCAGCTCTTTCTCCCGAATCCCGGCATGGAACCGGCGCTGCTCGCGGCCCTGCAGGACGAGCTCGCGCCGGCCATTGGCCTTGCCACTTTCAATGGAGGATCTTTCGACCTGCCTGTGCTGCGTACTCGCTGGGTGATGGCCCGCATGAATGGCGAGCTCGACCATCCGCGGCACGTGGATCTGCTCACGCTCGTGCGCTCGCTGTACCGGCACCGCATGGAGCAGTGCAACCTGCGCACCGTCGAGGAGCGCCTGCTCGGCTACGAGCGGGAGGATCCTGTCTCCGGCGCGCTGGCACCGGAGGTGTACTTCGACTACCTGCAGGCCGGCTACAGCCCGAACCTCGAGTCAATCCTCGAGCACAACCGGCTGGATGTGATCAGCCTCGTCCACCTTCACTCGCTGCTCATGCGCAGGCTTCAGGGGGCTGACGGGGCGATGGACGCTGCGGATTGGTTGGCGCTTGGCCGGCACCGCTTTCGGCGCGGCGCTCGCGCAGATGGATGGCGGGCGCTCCGCAACGCAGCCGGATTCTCGAGCGGCGACGCTGCGGCCACCGCCGGCTTGTGGATCTCGCGCCGCCTGGTGCGGCGGGGCTCGATCGCAGGCGCGGATCGCTTGCTCAAACGGATGGAGGAACACTTCTCTGAGGATCTGCGCGTCGCCCTGGCCCGGGCGCGGCTGCTGGAGTGGCGGAGGCGAGATCCTCACCGGGCGTTGACGGTGGTCGAGGACGCGCAGCGGCGATTTCCGGAGGCTGCCGCCGAGCTCGAGCCGCGGCGGGAGCGGCTGGAGCGCAAGGTGCTGCGGCGTGGTGGCGGGAGGGAGTCGTTCCAGACCTCCATCCCGGACTGAGAGTCATCGATGCCGGGAATATTTCTTTCTTATCCGCTGGCCGGATGCCGGTTCGGAGGCTACCATTCACACTCGCGAATTCAGTCGGCTCGCCGCACGAAACCGAACATCGCTTCGTTATGGGTCTCAACAAGGTGAATCCCGTGTGCACGTCAGTGGCTACACGCCGCCCACAAACGGCGTCCAGCCGAACGCTCGTTCGGAGGCGTCAGCGCGGGCAATCGCTGGTGGAGTTCGCCATCTCCTCCATCGTGCTGCTGCTGCTGATGATGGGACTCCTCGATCTCTCGCGCGCGTTCTACTACTCCGTGAACCTCCAGGGCGCGGCGCGCGAGGGGGCCAGGCACGGCGCCTGGTTCAACACGGCCGCCCGTGCCAACAACTACCTCGACGACAACGACGTCATGGCCGCGGTCAACTCAGGCCTCAACGGGGCAGGCGTCACCGCCAACTTCATCGCCAGCGGTGGGTGTCTGTCACCGACTGACGGCAACGCCTTCAACAACAAGCCTTACGCAAACGTCGCCTACCCCGGCTCCACGCAGCAGGTGTTCGCTTACGTCTGCTACACGTACCCCGGTGGCGGCCTCCAGCTGGGCACGCGGCCTTTGCCGCCTGGCGACAACTCATGGCGTCTGGGCGATATCAACGTCTCCCTGCTGATGAACTTCGCCCTGATCACGCCGTTGATCCAGGGGCTGTTCGGGACAGGCTTGAAGCTCGCGTACAACGAGCACTTCACCATCCAGGGCAAGCCATGAGGCGCGGGTACCTCAAGCAGCAGCGCTCGCAGGGCCTGACCGAGTTCGCCCTCATCGCCCCTGTGCTTCTGCTGCTGACCTTCGGCATCATCGACTTCGGTCGCGGCCTCTACTTCTACATCACCCTGCAGCAGGCCGCCAACGAAGGCGCCCGAGTCGCGGTGCGAGCGTCCTACTTCATCGACCCCAACGGCTCGACCCACCAGTGGCCGACCGACGCCGACGTGGCCACCGCGGTGCAACAGCACGCAGTGACCGAGAACCTCGCCAACCCGTGCCCCAACGGTCCGATCCCCAACAACGGCAATCCAGTCGGGTCGGCCCAGCTGCCGCCGTCGAACAGTGGATGGATCTTCATCACAGACGCAGTCACGGCCGGCGGCACCGGTACGCCCAACGGCCCGCGCGGCGGTCTTGGATCCCTGCCGGCGCCTGGCCCGGGATGCAACACGATCACGCCGGCAGTTGGCAATGAGGCGATCAAGGTGACGCTGTGGTTCAACTTCCAGCCCCTCACGCCGCTGATCCAGCAGGCCGTGGGCAACCGAATCATCATCACCGCCTACGCCGTCTACAGGGCTGAGTACAGCAATTAGCAAGATGCAAACCACTGGCGCGTCCACCAACTAGCGAGATGTCGAACCTGAATCGGAAACGGTCCAAGCAGATCCAGATGGGCGCGCAGAGCGGCCAGGCCATCGTCCTGGTGGCCCTGCTCATCCTGGTCTTGTTCGGCATGCTCGGACTTGCCGTCGACTCTGGGCGCGCATATGTCGACCGCCGCGATCAGCAATCGGCCGTTGACGCCGCTGCGCTCGCCGCGGGCGACTGGTACGAGAACTACAGCGATCTGTTCGGCTCCACGATCCCCAACTCGCTGCAGGTCTATGAGAGCAACCTTCACCTGTACACGGGTCCCAGCTCGACCACCTGGTCCCACGAGGTGATTGGGCCCAGCGCCAACCTGCCGCAGGACACCTGGGACTACACCTTCAACGGCGGCTACACGCTGCATGTCGTGGCCACGAACACCCAGTTCAACGGGTACCAGTTCGTGTTCACCAGCGCCCACAACCTCCCGCTCGCGTTCATGCAGCTGTTCGGGGGCAGCCCGACCATCGGCATCAACGCCACCGCGACCGCGATCGTGGGCAACCAGAGGCAGACGCCCGCGCTGCTCACGCTGAGCACAGGCGGCTGCTCGCTCAAGCTGACTGGCGCCGCGACCCTGACGCTGCTAGGGGACGCCTACGCGAACGGCACCGCTTGCGTGGACTCCAACCTGCAGGAGGCGGGCAACTGCTACGGCGCCGCGGGCTCGAACTGCAGCTCCGCGACCTACTACTGCTACAACTCAACCCCTGGTTTCGTTCCCTACCCGCCGCCATGCAATCCCGGCGACACGCAAGGTGCACCTGTCGTGCCTGCTCCGACCCTGCCCGATCCTGGCTACCTGGCGCCTTCAGTGGGTGTCTACGACGCGCTGGGCTTCCAGGCGTACAGAAAGAACAACCGCGGCACGTGGACCGAGATGACGCCGGGCGAGTACGCAAGCTTCCACCTCACTGGCGGATCTGCCAGCTGCGCCTTCCTGGACCCTGGCGTCTACGACTGGACTGGCGGATACCAGTCCGATGCCAATGGCAGCCTGCTGTCGAACGAGCTGAAGGCCCCGGACGAGCAGGACGAGTCCCGCCCTGGGACCTCCAACACCGCCCCCCTGCAGTTCTGGAACATGAACGGCACCAACTGTGCCGGGCACTTCACGGTCGCGGTCGTCTCCGGGCTGGGCCCCAACGGCCTGAAGCACAGAGGCGGCAACGGACCGTGGGGCGTCGAGCTCACCTCCGTCAGGTGGGACAACTTCATCGACCCGACCATCGGCCCCAACCCGTGCTTCGCAGGCGCAGGCTGCCGACGCGAGAGCGCGCCGTCGGAGTGCCAGCAGACGAACACCATCGACACCAACGGCAACGGGATCAACGTGTCGATCACCAAGAACGCCCCCGGGGCGCAGTACTACAACGTTTACGTCAACCCCAACGGCTGCGACGGCACCCAGAGCAACTTCGCGTTCACGGGACGCTTCCTGGCCCCGGGCTGGAACGATGCTGGTGGCCCACCGGCCTTTCCGATCGGTGGCTACCCGAACGGCGGCCCCGGCACGGTGCTGAAAAACGGCACCGGCGGATATGCCTGCGGCGCCGCCGGCGTGACGATCTGCGGCATCAACTTCCCCAGCCTCTCGCCCACCGTGAACTGCTACTCGAACGTCCGCTTCGCCAACTGCATGCCAGCGGACAATGAGATTCAGCCGCAGTGCTTCTCGAGCTGCCCACCGCCGGCAGGCCTGCTCTCGCAGGAGAACGCCCCGTTCGACCTGCAGTACCTGCCGTACACCGGCGGCGACGAGGCCAACGAGAACTACTGCCAGGCACCGGCACCGGCGGGCACCGGTGACCCGAACTCGCCTTGCGCGAATGCAAAGATCACTCCAGGAGCCGTCCAGTTCTACTTCGGATCCGCTTGCTTCAGCCAGAACTCCCAGGGCGCGACCTACGTGTTCAGCGGCGAGCAGTACAACTGGATCTCCATCTACATGCCCGCTTCGAACGGCTGCAGCAACAGCCTGAATGGAGGCGCTTCAACCCAGTTCATCGGCACCATCTACACCCCCGGCGCGGCCTGGAGCATCAACGGAGGCGACCGGTCGCCCCTCGCCGGGCAGGTGATCTGCTTCTCGGCCTCCGTCAGCGGGTCGGCTGCCGTGGGCATCGACTTCAACCCCAACTACTCGCCCGCGCCGCCTGCCGCCCGCCTGATCAACTAGCGCTCCCTTTCCGACCAAACTTTCCGAGACCGGTTAAAATCGCGTGCAGATTTTTCCCGGGGGCTTCTGCACAGGAGGGTGGGTGGAATTGGTAAGACGCAAGCTTCTATTTCTTGGCATTGTCGTTCTAGCCGCTTCGGTGGTTTCGGTCACGCCCGCAAGCGCGGCGGGCAACGGCCGGCACATCCTGGCGGGGGCCAAGCCAAGCTGGGCGACGGCCCTTCCCAAATCCGGATACCTGAGCGGTGAGACAGTCACTGCCAGGGTCTGGCTGGCTCCGCGCAGCGCCGCTCTGCTGGACTCGATGGCAGCTGCGGTCAGTGACCCGTCGAGCGCGTTCTATGCGCACTACATTTCGGCAGCTCAGTACAACCGCATGTTTGCGCCGACCAGCGCTCAGCTGTCGGCTGTCACCCAGTGGCTGACCGCCAGCGGCCTGCACGTTGACTCGGTTGGGGCCGACAACGCCTACGTTGCGGTCTCCGGCCGGGCGGCGGCATTCAACACGGCGTTCGGAACCCGGCTTGCTGCGTTCAGCATCAAGGGTAGGACCGAACGCGCTCCAGCGGCCGATGTCTCAGTGCCGGCCGAGGTGGCCGGGACCGTGATGGCCGTGACCGGCCTGACGACCTTCGGTCATCGCACCAGCCCCGCCAACCTCGGCTCTCCGGCGGGATTCCGCAATGCCACGCCGTGCTCGGCTTACTACGGTGAGAAGGTCGCGTCGAGCCTGCCGCAGTTCAACGGCAGCACCCTTCCCTACGACCCATGTGGATACACGCCTTCTCAGTTCCGTAGCGTTTATGGCGTGACGGCCAGCGCCAAGTCGGGCGCAGGCCAAACCGTGGCGATCACTGACGCGTTCGACTCTCCGAACCTGTTCAGCGACGCCCGGACCTACTCCAGCAACCGCGGTGAGTCCTTCAGCTCGTCGCAGTTCAACGACCGCAGCGTGCACGAACCCGACCGCAACGCCCAGAAGGTCGCAGATTGCGGCGGCAACGGCTGGTACGGTGAGCAGAACCTCGACGTCGAGGCAGTCCACGGCATGGCGCCCGGCGCCAACGTCTGGTACTACGGAGCGTACAGCTGCTACGACGACGACCTGCTCGCCGCCTTGAACCAGGTCGCTAGCGACAATGTGGCTTCGATCGTCACCAACTCTTGGGGCGAGCCGACGTTCGTGGTGATCAACGGCACGCTCTACATCACCATCGACCAGAACCTGATCAACGCTTACGAGTCGGTCTTCAAGCGCGGTGCCTTGCAAGGGATCGGCTTCTACTTCTCGTCAGGCGACAACGGAGACGAGCTCGACGCCTGGGGCTACAAGCACCCCGATTGGCCGACCGGCGACCCGTGGGTCACCGCCGTGGGAGGCACCGCCCTCGCCATCGGACAGAATGGGAACCGTCTCTTCGAGACCGGCTGGGGCACCTCCCAGTGGCGGAGCAGCAACGGCTACGCCAGCTGGAACCAGAACACGTTCCCGTTCCAGTACGGGGCAGGTGGCGGCTACAGCCAGATCTTCCCGGAGCCCACATATCAGAAGAGGGCGGTCGGGGATGACCCCACCTCAGGTCGCGCCGTCCCGGACATCGGCCTGGACGCCGACCCGACCACCGGCATGCGCATCGGCATCACGCAGGACTTCGCAGATGTCACTCCACACATTCAGTACGGCGAGTACCGCATCGGCGGCACGAGCCTTGCTTCACCTCTGTTCGCGGGCCTGCAGGCCGACGCTCAGCAGGGCCGCTCGCGGATTGGCTTCGCCAACCCGCTGATCTACTCGATCGCCAGGAATCACCACAGCGCCTACTACGACGTGACGCCGCAAGGGGATCTCGGCAACATCCGATCCGACTTCATCAATGGCCTGAACTCCGCTTCAGGCATTCGCTACAGCGTCCGCACGTTCGACCAGGACTCGTCGCTCGTCACCGGAACTGGATGGGACGACGTGACGGGTGTTGGCGCGCCGACGGCGGCATATATAGCGGCCGCGGGCTCGGCGTAGAAAGCAGCAGCTACCAAGGAGGGGCCCGCAGCTGGGCCCCTCCTTTCTATTGCTTCTTCTCGCTGATCCTGTAGCCAAGCTCGCCGAGCGCTTCGTCGATCCATGCCAGCGCCATCTCGCGCGTGTTCGGCCAGACATCAGCGCTCGCCGACGCAGTTCCGGTGTCGATCGCCACGCGCCCGCATACCCTCAGCAACCTCCGGATCAGTGCCGCTGCCTCGGGCACGCTGAACTCGATTTCCTCCAGCGAGCGCGACAACATGAAGCACGCGGCGTTGAAGGTTTCGGCGTCCAACGGGTCGCTTCCAGCGAGACGCTCGGCGAGACCGGCGCGCAAATCGGAGGGATCCATCTGCCGGGTATTATTGGCCCGAGGCTGGTATGGACCTAACTGAACCTGTCTTGTTGACTCCAGAGGGGCTGGAAAAGCTCAAGCGCGATCTCGAGGTCGCGCTGAAGCGGCGTGCCGAAGCGGGCGACCGCCTGAAGGAGGCTTTTCAGCCGGGAGACATCGAGGACAACCCCGAGTACGAGCAGGCGAAGGAAGAGGTCGGGCTTCTGGACAGCCGCATCTACGAGCTGCAGGAGATGATCGGGCGCGCGGAGATCATCAAGGAGTCGCACTCCAGCGTGGCCGGCCCGGGCTCGACCATCGACGTCGTCGACCACGAGGGTTCGAGCGAGACCTACCACCTGGTCGGAGCGGTCGAGAGCGATCCGTCGGCAGGCCGCATCTCCGTCGATTCGCCGGTCGGCCGCGCGCTGGTCGGCAAGAAGAAGGGCGACCGGGTGACGGTCAGCGTCCCCCAGGGCAGCCTCACCCTCACGATCAAAGCGGTCAAGTAGCGAGCCCCAAATGTCCGTAGGGACATCGGAGGCCGCAGCCGGCGAGTTGAACCCCGAAGGTATCGCCGACCGCACCACCGTCGGCGTGTTCTTCAGCCAGGCGGCACGCTATGGCGATCGGCCTCTCGTTCATTACAAGATCGGCGAGGCGTGGAAGGTTCAGACATGGGCCGATATGAAGCGGGATGTCCTCGCCGTCGCATCCGCCCTGGTGGACGCGGGCGTGCAGCCCGGCGACAGCGTCATCCTGATGTCCCCGAACCGGCTCGAGTGGCTGTACTGCGATCTGGGAATCCAGGCCGCGGGTGCTGTGACCGTACCGATCTATTCCGGCACGCCGTCCGAGATCGCGAAGAAGATCGTCGCCAACTGCGAGGCGGTGCTGGCCATCACCTCGGGCGCGGAGCTGGCGGCAACCTTCGAGGTCGGCGGGCCATTGAAAAGAGTCGTCACCATCGATTCCGACGTGGCGGCGTGGGTGGAGCGGCGACAGAAGCAGCTCCCCGAGGTCGCAGCGCGGCTCGCAAGGATCAAGCCCGACGACATCTGCACCATCGTCTACACGTCGGGGACGACAGGCGACCCCAAGGGTGTGGAGCTCGCTCATCGATGCCTCGTCGACATCTCACGTGCCATCCTCAAAGTGTTCCCACTGCTCGAGAGCGACTCGACGCTCTCGTTTCTTCCCTACTCGCACGTGTTCGAGCGCATCAACGGCATTTTCATCGGCATGCTGTTCGGAGGGCAGGCCTGGATCTCGAGCGGAGCGGATCACCTCGCCGCTGAGCTGCACGAGGTTCGTCCAACGGTCATGTGCAGCGTGCCGCGCATCTACGAAAAGATGTATGCGGCAGTCATGGCCCGGGTGCGGGAGTCGCCTGGCTACCGGCGCGCCATCTTCAACTGGGCGATCGACGTCGGCAAGCGATATTCACGCGCCGGCGACAAGGGAGGCCTCCTGGGTGCCCAGCACCGCTTGGCCGATCGGCTCGTGCTGGCCCAGCTCCGAGAACGTCTGACCGGAGGCCGGCTGCGGTTCTTCATCAGCGGCGGCGCGGCATTGGCACGCGAGATCGAGGAATTCTTCTGGGCGGTCGGCGTGCCGATCCTCAACGGCTGGGGCATGACTGAGATGTCCTCAGGCGCCTGCTCGAACACCCTTTCCGATCATCGCTTCCTCACAGTGGGCAAGCCGTTTCCAGGGGTTGAGCTGAAGATCGCGGAGGACGGTGAGATCCTCGTCAGGAGCCCGGGCAACATGCTCGGCTATCACAGGAATCCCGAATCAACCGCTGAAACCATGCGCGATGGATGGATCTACACGGGCGACATCGGCGAGATCGATGGTGAGGGTTTCCTGAGGATCACCGATCGCAAGAAGGCTCTATTCAAGACTGCGGTCGGCAAATACATCGCACCGCAGCCGCTCGAGTTCGGACTGATGCGCGATGCCTTGATCGATCGCGCTCTCATCGTCGGTGAGGGAAGGCCGTACGTTGTTGCATTGATCGTTCCCGATTGGGAGGCGGCGAAGAAGCAGGGGATCGACGAACAGAAGCTGCGCGACCACGTCCAGGGCGTGGTCGACGAGGTCAATTCGCACGTCGGCGGCTGGGAGGCAATCAAATACTTCTCCCTGCTGAAGGACGATTTCACCGAGGCCAAGGGCGAGCTGTCACTGAAGCTCGACGTGAAGCGCAAAGTGGTTCAGGAGCATTACGAGCCCGAGATCGAGGCGATGTACTCGGGTAGGCAGAAGCCGGCGTCGTAGTCTTGCGGTAGTCATGGCGGGGCCCGTGGACATGTCCGAGCTGCATTTCGCCCTCGATCGTGTGCGCTCGCAGTTGTGCCACTGTGGTTTCAAGGGCGAGTGTCTGGGCTGCAAGGGCATCGACATGGTGCGGGCCCAGGCGGAGGCCGTGGTGGCCGCCGCCAGCCAGCCGATCCTGCTCCAGGTCGCCCAGGAGGCGTCGATGAAGGACATGGCCACGCGCTTCGAGGCGATGTCCGAGCGGCTCATGAGCGACCCTGACATCCGCCGTTCGGCCGAGGAGATGCAGCAGAAGCTGATGTCCGATCCCGAGACGCGCCAGCTCATCGAGGAGCTGATGCGCCGGCTGGGAGGTACCCCGCCCGACTCCTAACCCGCTGTGGTTGCCTTCGGCATCGGCTTGTCCCAGAACGGGATCGGCCCTGTCTGCAGCCGCTGGAGGATCTTCTGCTCCTGGTCTCCAGTCATCTTCTTGTCAGCGACCGCTTTGTCGAGCAGCGGCTTGAGGTTGGCGATCAGCTTCGTGCGGAACTGAGCCTCGGTCACCGGCGGCTTCTGCGCGGCGGCGATCTGCGAAAGCGTCATGCCCTTTTTGAGGTCCGCCTGAAGTGTCTCGGGCGTGACTCCGAGCGCCGAGGCTGCGGCCGTCAGGAGAGCATGTGTATATTGCCCGCCGCCCGCGTGGCTCTTGCCGAGGCCCGCTGCAAGCGCGCAGGGCGCCTTGCCTGCGAGCTTCTGCTTGATCGCGTCCGCCTGAGCTTGAGTGATGTCACCGTTCTTAACCTCGTCGGCTAGGGTCTCGCCGACCGCCTGCTGGAACGCTGCGTTGACCTTGTCCTGGGTTGTGCCCAGGTCGGACGAGAAGTGTGAGATGAAATCAGTGCAGACCTTGGAGGCTGTGCTGTCCGCCGTCGCGGCGGTGGTGGAGGCTGCAGTGCCGCCCGGCGGCGAGCTGTGGAAACCGAGGCTGTAGCCGGCGGCGGAGGCGGTGATGTAAACCGCGGATCCGGCCAACGCGACCGCGGCCACGGCGAAACCTGCGATCCGGAGATGTCTTGGGCTGGCGATGGTCTTGATCACGTCTCTAAGTACACATCTCCGCACCGCCGCGTGTCTCAGTGGCGGGTAAATCTTCTGTAAAAGCCTGAAGGGCGCGGGTGAGGACTGCGGTCGCGCGCCAGGCGCGGGCAGGATGGGCCCGGGCCTTCTTGGTAGCGGTGTCTACGAACCCGTCGAGGGGTTCGCTCGCGCTGTCGTCGGCAGAATCTGGCACGGCCGGACGGTACCGCCAGCAGTGCCATATCTATCCAAATCTCAGCTAGCTAGATCCGAACAGTTCCCAGCTCCAAGTGGGAGTCGACCCGTCAGTATTACCCGCGTCGTAGCAATCGATCCATGGCGTCCCGTAGCAGGGGTACGCAACCAAGGTTGTCCAAGACGTCCACGCAGTTCCTGAGCCTCCTACCGGTAGGTACTGAACGTAGGCGGTGAAGCTTCCCGTGCTAAACGTGCCATCCCACCCATTGGTGCCATAGT
>VBFO01000151.1 GCA_005881025.1 Chloroflexota bacterium
CGCTCGTCCCCCTCCGACGTACTGAACACGCCTCGTCTCCAGCCGGTCTCCAAAATCAGGGCGGGATCGCGAGGGTTGGGGCGGGAACGCGCGGGAAACGGTGAATCCTGGAAATTACCGAGCCGGTTAGTGAAATGCCACATTTGCGTGAGCTATCAGCCTGTTAGACGGTTCAGTAATTTTCAAATTCGATTCCCAAGCGCTACCGCCATTACGTTGCTGATCTACCTCCCGTTTTCTTCTGACGCAGTGCTGCTCTCCCTTATCTCTCCCCGCTACTCTCCCCGGACGTCGAGCTCGAGCAACCGGATCGCGCTCTCCTTCGCGGCGGGGCTGAGGTGCATGTACCGCTGCGTGGTGGTCAGGCTGACGTGCCCGGCGAGCTCCTGGATCGCCTTCGTCGTCGCCCCCCGGATGGCCAGGCGCGAGCAGAAGGTGTGCCGCAGGATGTGAAGCCGGCCGGTGATCCACAGCCCTGCCCTGCGCTCCGCACGCCGGATCCAGTTCGCCAAGTAGAGCACGCGCGGGCCCTTCAGATGGCGATGCGCCTTCAACGCGGCCGTGAGCCTCGACGTCATGTTGACCGTCCGAGCACGGCCTCCCTTCGGCGTTCCGATGTGCCCTTCCCACTCCGACTGGTTCACGTGGAGCAGCGAGCGGCGGAAGTCGATGTCGGTCCATTCCAGCGCGATCATTTCGCCGGTGCGCAGTCCCGCATCGCCTCCGAGCAGCACCGCGATCAGCGCGCGCTCATCCACGTGAGCGGCACCTTCCACCAGGCGCTCGTAGTCCTCCTCCTCGTAAAACGCCATCTCGGCGCTTCCGGGCTTGAGCAGGCGAATCGTCGCCGGCAGGCGATCGATCACCTTCCACTCGAGGGCGACCTTGAGCATCTTGCTCAGGACGCTCAGCGCGTTGTTCACCGTCTTCGCGTTCTTGCGCTCCATGGTCGCCTTCAGCCGCTGGATGTCCTCGTCGGTGATCGCGTCGAGCCGCTTCGTACCGAGCAGCGGCAGCACGTAAAGGCGCAGGTACGCCTCCTTGTGCGCGATGCCGGACGCCTTCTGCCGGTTTGCCTTCGCGTACCCGTCGATGAACCGCGGTTTGAATTCCGCGACCGTCACCACCTCCTTCTTGGGCTGCAGTGGACCGTGGAGCGCCAGGAAGCGCTCGCGCTCCTCGCCCCATCGTCTTGCGCCGGACCTCGACTGCACGGGGGCCTTCGCGCGCTCGCGGTATCGCGTACCGTCCGGCAGCCGTACGCGGATGTCCACCTCGAGAAACCCCCAGCGCTTGTTGGTGCTGACCCTCACACTCATCGTCGTTCGCCTTTCTCCGGCGACGACGCACGCCTGGCGCGGCACTGTAGCAGGTCGGCCGTCCGCCAGATGAGCCGGCGGCCTGGACCGATCGATGGCGGCAGCTTTCCCCGGGCGCGCAGCGCGTAGATACCGCCAGGTGTTGTCTTCAGAAGCCGTGCGGCCTCCTCGACGCCGGCGGTGGGCTCAGTCCTCGCGTTCTGTTCGGAGGCATGCTTCAAGAGCTCGCCGACGGCCGCGGCGAGACTCGTCGCCGAAACTGCCGCGAGGGAGCGCCTCCGATCGCCACGCCTACGCTCTGGTACGCCCACTGGAGGCCTCCTGCCCAGCAGCGCCGACGGCTACCTGTTCTTGGTTGCGGAACCCTTCTTCGCCTCAGCCAGCGCCTGCTTCGCGATCAGCTGCCGGTAGCGAGCGTCGACCAGCGAGCGGAAGTAGTCCTCGCGGGTGACGCCGAGGTCCTTCATGTCATCCGTCATCGTCTGAGCCATCTCGCGTGCGATGTTGTGGAAGAAGAAGATCTCCAGCGCAGCCCGGACGGAATGCGCGAAGGGCCGGCCGCGCTCTTCGCTGTCCCTGCGGGCGCGGTCGAGCAGCGGCGAGGGCAGCCTCATGGTTACCACCTCGAGCTCTTCGGTCGGCGTCTTCGACATTGTCTTCCCCTGAGTGCTCCTGTATGTACTGTTAGCATGTCGTTTAGAGACCAGCAAACCGAGGCGTCGCCGGCGACGGAAGCGTTTCCGACGCTGTTCTCGAAGGTGTTCGGTGGGTTGTTCGGACAGCTTCTCTACCCAAGAACGACCCTGGAGACGAGCCGGCCGAACGAGATCCCGAACAGGACGAAGACGGCGAGGGTGCGTTTCGGCCGGAGAACCTTGGCCACCCCGCCCCCGCCAATGGTGATGAAGCACCTGGTGCGGTGACCCCCGATCCCTCGCTCCCGACGACCGGATCGAGGGATCGGGGGTGACCTTGAACAAGGAGGTCCTCGGGGCGGCGGGCGGGATGGCCAAGAAGCCGAAGAACAGAGAAGTGGGTGGGCCAGGACAAGCCAGAGGGACCTGTTTCGGTGAACAAGGTGGAAAGAGAAATGAGTGAGCAAGAGCCAAGAGAGAACAAGAAGACAAGCAGAGGGGAACCTCATCTCTTGAGACTCACGAGCAGGGACAAGGAGCTGATCGCGCACGTTGCAGTCGCGCGATATCTGACAGGCGAGCAAGTCCGGCGGCTTGTGTTCTCTGGCAGCACGCTCGCAACTCAGCCGATGGAGAGAGACGCGGGGAAGCAATCGTCGGCAGTGGTCTGTCGGCGCAGGCTGAAAGGGCTCTGCAGCAAAGGGAGCGGTCCCGGCTACCTGCGCCGCCTCTCGTTCCGGAACGCCGAGAACAGGCCAGTCGCGGTGTTCGCCCCGACGATGCTTGGCTACAGCGTCGCCAGACAGCTCTTGGGCCGCGCGCTGCCGCAGCCGGCCGAGGACGTCACGGCCAGCTTTCTCGCACGCACGGTCAGGCTCAACGAGCTATACCTCGTGCTGGAAGAGAGACACCGCGCGGCGCAGGCTCCGTTCATATGGATTGCGGCGAACGCGACGGAACTGCCCTGGCAGGAGCTCAACTTCCAGACAGGCCGTATGGAGGAGCGCCGCCTTGCGCCCGACGCGATCGTGGAGTTGCCCGCCGAGAGAACACGCGTGTTCCTCGAGGACGAGATGGGCATCGCCGCGCTCCCGAGGCGCGACCAGAGCGCTCAGGCTTGGGCCCTATCGAGGCTCAACCGGTACGCGTCGTTCATGCTGCAGGGCTCGCATCTGACCTTCTACGCGCAGAAGTACCCTGACGGATGGAAGGCCGAGCTCGTCCTTCTCGTCCATTCCGACGAACGCGCCTCAAACCTCGGTGAGCTCATCAGGGAATGGCGAACGCTCAACCGCGCCGCTCCGCTGGTCGTACGCGCGCTCAGCTCCTGGCAGACGGCAGCCCTGCTCCGCGGCCGCCTTCACCTGGCCGATTCTGATCCGGAGATCCCGATCAAGCGAAGTGAGCTGAAGCTCACCTGCTCGTTCGTTGCTGAGGTGACCGCGACGTTCAAAATGGTGCGTCACTTCCTTCGCTCGAATCCCGCAGTGCGCGGACAGGGCTGCCCATACCCCGAGTACACTCCTGAGTTCGAACGGATGATCACGCTTGTCCAGCGCATGCGCGATCGCCTCGGCAACTCCCGATGAGCGCCTGATCGGCTTGACTCGCCCGCGCGAGCAGCGCGAATGCTGATGCTGGAGACCATCGCTTCGGGCGCTCTTGCCTGTCTCAGAATGGGTGGGTTGAACCAAAATGAGACTCTCCCGTTGCTCGCTCCGGGGTTCTGGTCCGGGAAACCACTGCGACGGTCAGGTTGGCCCGGTTCGTGATCATGCCGGCGCCGGATGGGCGAGGCGGGGGATGTGGCACGCACGGCGTCGGCTTGGGCCGGCTTAGGGTATCGGCGCCGTGAACCGGAGCGGACGCTGCTGCACGCGACCGTTCGCGCTCATTTGAAGACGTTTCTCGCCGAGATGGAACAGCGAGGAGACGGTGCCGGTCTACCCGGGTTCGTCATTTCGGAGTTCGAACGGTACCTCGCTTGCGGCATTCTCGCCCACGGCTTTGCCCGCGTGCGCTGCTCCTCCTGCGGGAACGAGATGTTGGTCGCCTTTTCCTGCAAGGGCCGCGGCTTCTGCCCTTCCTGCACCACGCGCCGCATGCAGGGGACCGCGACGCACCTCTTGGACCGCGTTCTTCCGCACGTGCCTATGCGCCAGTGGGTGCTGTCGCTGCCGCGTTGGGCGCGCTTTCTTCTCGCCCGAGACCCGCAGCTCATCACGCGCGCGCTCGACATTGCCCTGCGCGCGATCTTCAGCCTCCAGCGTCGCCGGGCGCGGCGGACCGGAGCACGAGCGGCGCGGACGGGCGCGGTCACCTTCGTTCAACGATTCGGCGGCGCCCTCAACCTCAACGTGCACTTTCATTGCGTGATTCCAGACGGCGTGTTCGTCCGCGATGGGGAAGCGACAAGCTTTCTCGCTCTGCCCGGACCCTCTGACGCCGAGGTCCAGGAGGTGCTCCGCCGCATCGTGCGGCGCCTGCGCAGGCTGCTTCGTCCGCGTCTCGAGGTGGCGCAGGCCGATGCCCGCGCTCCCGACGCCCTCGCTGCGGCGCAAGCCGATTCCCTGAGCCTGCTGCGGGGCAATCGTCCCTATGCCATCCGGATCAGGAGGCAGGCCGCTTACCTCGAGGGCTTCTCCCTCCACGCCGGAGTGCACCTGCACGCCAACGATCGCGAGGGCCTCGCGCATCTGTGCGGGTACGGTGCCCGGCCGCCCTTGGCGCAGGGTCGTCTCTCGCAGCTTCCCGATGGCCGGCTCGCCTATCGGCTGAAGCGCCCGCTCGCGACGGGACCCGAGGTGCTGATCCTCGAGCCCTGCGAACTGCTGCGCAGGCTCGCGGCGCTGGTGCCACCGCCC
>VBFO01000071.1 GCA_005881025.1 Chloroflexota bacterium
TCACGTTCGACGGCACCAAGTCATTCAGCACTCAGCTCGGAAGCAGTCCTTCATTCGTAAGCGCGACGATCTTCTGGTATGCGGAAGAGAAGGCCTGCGGGTCTACGTGCGCGGCGGACCCGACACTGCCCGATGGAGTCCTGCGCGCATTCGATGTGTTGAGTGGCAAGGACGCCCTCGTTCAGTTCGCGGCAGGGGAGCTGCCAGGCGTCTCGACGTAAGGCCGGGCGTCGGCGATTGATTGCGCCGCCTAAACTCGACCTCCAATGGACGGCCGGGAACGCGTCGAGGCCGCCCTCGCGCTCGGGCTCGGGGACAGGCCGCCGGTCGGCGCGTGGGGGCACACGTATCGCGAGGAGTGGTCGCCGGAAGACCTGGCCGCGATCACCGTGGAGCGCGCGCGTCGGTTCGGCTGGGACTTCGTGAAGTTTCAACCGCGCGCATCGTCATTCGCAGAGGCATTCGGATCCGTCTATCAGCCGAGCGGTCACAAGCTCAAGGGCCCGCTGATGGAGAGCGCCGCCGTGCCCGACGTCGAGTCGTGGCGTGATGTCTCCCTGGTCAACGCGAACGCTCTCGACGACCAGGTGTCTTCGATCGGAATCGTCGCCCGCGAGCTTGGGCCCGGCGTGCCGGTGATCCAGACAGTGTTCAGCCCGATCACAGTGGCGGGCTACCTGGTCGGCAAGTCGAAATCTCGGGCGCTGCGAGAGCTGCGTCGCTCACCAGAGCTGATGCGGCCGGCCCTCGAGCGGATCGCGGACTCGCTGGTCGAGTTCAGCCGCCGGTCGGTGGCGGCGGGCGCGGCGGGTGTCTTCTACGCGATCTCCGGATATGCGAGCAAGGACGCCTTACCCGAGGCGGTCTACCGCGAGCTGGTGCTGCCGCTCGATCTTTTGGTGCTGGAAAGACTGCCGTCCGAGGCGTGGTTCAACGTCGTCCACCTGTGCGGATCGCACCTGCACTTTGGCCTCTCGCGCGATCTGCCCGTGCCGGCGGTCAGCTGGTCGGTGCACAACCAGGGCAATCCGAGCCTTACGGAAGGCCGCCAGATCAGCGGCAAGGCAGTCATGGGCGGGCTGGGTCAACGCTCGACCTTGCTGTACGGGTCTCCGACGACCGTCGAAGCGGAGGCGCGGCGGGCGGTGGGGGAGACTGGAGGACGGGGACTGATCCTGGCCCCGGGCTGCTCAGTGCCGCCGCGAGCGCGGGATGGGAACCTGGCGGCGATGGTCTCGGCGATCGCGGCATGACGCGTGCGGTTGAGGGCCTGGCGGAGATCGTGCTCTGGGTGCGCGACATGGATGTCGCTATGCACTTCTATCGCGACCTGTTGGGGCTCGAGGTGATCTCTCCGCCGGAGCTGCCGATCAAGTTCTTGAAGGCGTCAGACGGTGAGCTCGGGGTTCCCGACATGATCGTGCTGGTGGTTCATCCGGAGAGCCTGGCCTTCCCGCGCGCGAAGGCCGAGCGGGTCCTGCATCACCTCGCGTTCAGGGTCGCCGCCACGGAGTACGAGGAGCTGCGCGGGCGACTGGAGGGGGATGGGCTGGAGATTCGTTCGGGCGTCCACCCGGTGTTGAAGGGCGTGAGGACCTTCTATGTCGATGACCCGGAGGGAAACGAAGTAGAGGTGATCGCTCCAGCGCTCGCGTAGGCCGTCCCTGGAAGCCGCGAGTGCCGGCAGCGGCGGGCTTGAAACTGCAGTGAAAGCCGCGGCCGCCGGCAGCGGCGGATTATTCGCGATGTCGGGTGGGACCCGGACGCGTCGTCAGCAGAATCCGCCCTTTCTCGTCCGCTCCGCGTTCCTTCGAATGACGCCCGTGTCGGAAGTCAGTCGCCCGCCTCGGCTTGGCCGGATCGCACTGGGCGTTGGGATCGCTTCGCTAGCCACAATTCCGCTGATGCTGGTTCTCGCACCGATCGGCGGCCTATTCGGTTGGCGGCCGCCAATCGCTTACGAGCTGGCGTTCGGGGGAGTTCTTCTGCTCATGCCACTGCTCGCGATTTCAGCAGTAGCGATGGGCCATATAACGGTACGGCGCAACAAGGCCGACGGCTCCGCGAAGATGGCGTTGGCCATCGGGTACGCCGTACTGGGTCTAACCGTACTGGTGATCGGCCTCTGGTTCGTATGGGAACTCGCCATGACGAGATAGCCGAGTAACTACCTTAGGCCGCTGTTACCAGACGGGAACGAAGTAGAGGTAATAGGTCCGGACCCCAATTACGCGTGCGAACCTTAGTCACAGGGCCAGCACGCGATAGGTCTGGCGGCCGTATCGATTTAGGCTCACGGGACGTTACCGTCGCTGCATGAGGCTTTCCCCGGTCTGGATCGCGGCGCTCATCGGTGTGATCGGTGCGTGCGGTTCGCCTAGTACCATCGCGGGCGTAACACCTACGACATCGGCGTCGTCTTCGCCGGCGTCGGGCGATTCACCCACGCCGAGTGACGCGCCAACCCCAACCGATTGGACGGTCTACACAAACAAGGCGGGCCAGTTGACGTTCTCCGCGCCAGCCGACTGGGGCGTGCAGAACTGCGACAGTCCGGGACAGGGATACGTCGTCGCTGAACTCGCTACCAACTCGGGGCCGGCCTGCGGTCGCGGCGAGAACTACACGCTTTGGCTGTTCGGGATTTCGATGAGTGGCGACCAGCGTCAGTCGCTCCCACCAAACGGCAGCAGTTATGTCTACACCGCTCCCATTAGCGCCACAGCCGATGCGGTTGCCGATGGGGTTCGCGGTTACCGATATACGGCACGCATCGACACGGATCGCGGTGGCTTTCCGCCACCGAAAGGAACCGATCAGGTGCTTTATGTGTTCTTCAACGGCCAACGGACGTACGCCTTCTGGTACGAGCATTGGCCGACCGACCCAGACCGGACCCCGGATTTCGACCAACTGGTCCAGCAGACGTTGAGGTTCAGCGCCTGAGGCGAGATTCCTGAACACCTACATTTAGAGACCTTTCCCGGATAGGAACGAAGTCGAGATCATCGCCCCGGCGCTCGCGTGAGCCGTACTGAAACCCGCGCGTGCCGGCAGCGGCGGGTCCCCCTATCAGCGGAAGCTGCTGGCCGCCCCTATGATCGCCTGGCGATGGGCGACAGCGGGGAAGCCGGCCCGGCGCTCGACGCGAGCTGGCTCGACTGGGTAGCTGCCAACCTGGGCGGACCCCCCGATTGCGCCCACCGCGCGGCTGAGGCTGCGAAGGACGCCATTGTCAGGGGCGACGGATTGAACGCAGCCATGGCAGCCGCAACCAACCGATGGGTCGAATGTAGTCATGGCCAAAAGCCGTTCTGGGAGATGACCTTCTGGGGAGTGCTCTCGAGGCGGGCCGCCTGGATATATGCCCTCTTTGCAATTGGGTCGCAAATCTTCTGGCTTGTTCCGCTGGGCTGGATAGCTGTTGTCGCGCTGACCCCGCTTCCGCTTGCTGCAGCAGTTTGGAACGTCTATGTGGCTTATCGCCTGTCGAACCATGGCGTTGTGGCCCCCGGCGTCCTGGTGAATGTAAGAGTCAAGGACTCGGACGGCGATCTTCACGTTGGAACCTACCGGTGGGATTTCCACGGGCCGCATCTCATCACGACGTCGGGATCGACTCCCCACGATGTGCTGATCCTCTTTGACCCGGCATACCCTCGAGACGCGATCGTCCTCAACCGTTCGTTATCCACCAGCCGGTAGTCGACACGCGATTCCCCCGCTGCGAAAGGCGCGAGTGCCGGCAGCGGCGGGCTTGAAATTGGATGGTGGCCAGCGGGTGCCGGCAGCGGCGGGTTATTGATTACCCATCGCTCCGGCGAAAGGAGAAGCCTGATGAGTCGCCCCGGCGCCATCCCCATGCCCTCTGAGTCCGTCGTCCTGACTCTCGCCCGAATCGCCTCAAAGGTGCAAGCGACGCTGGTGCCCAAGCCCGGCGCGGACAGAGCACGCGTCAGCTTGCAGACGGCAAGGAACGACCGCCGCCGGGCGATGGAAAGCGTCCTCGTCTTGCTCGACGACGCCGGCGTGCGTGAGTACGTCGCGGAGCTCGACCGGCTGGGAGCTCTCTAGGGCGAAATCCCTCTTGACAACGTGCCCCCGGCCGCAGTATTCTACCCAGTAGTTAATTAACCAAATGGAAAAGTACCGTGTCGTCTGATCAACTGAGCGTCACGTTCGCAGCCCTCGCCGATCCCACCCGGCGAGCGATCCTGGCTCGTCTTGCACAGGGAGAGGCCTCGGTCACGGAGCTGGCCAAGCCGTTTGACCTAAGCCTTCCGGGCGTCTCCAAACATTTGAAGGTGCTGCAGCGCGCCGGCCTGATCACGCAGAGCCGCAACGCACAGTGGCGACCCTGCCGGCTGGAAGGCAGCCGGCTGAAAGAGGCTTCGGAGTGGGTGGGGGAGTATCGCCGCTTCTGGGACGAGAGCTTTGAGCGTCTGGATGCGGTATTGCAGGAAATGATCAAGGAGCAAAAGGAGAAGGAAAATGTCGACAAAGGGAGCAAGCACGATGCCTAAGACCGAGTACACGATCGAGCCCGGCAAGCAGGAGATCGTCTCGACGGTCGTCCTCGACGCACCGCGAGAGCTGGTCTTCAAGGCCTACACGGACCCGACGCTGTTCGCGCAGTGGTGGGGCCCACGGCGTTACAAGGTGAACATCCAGAAGTTCGACTCGAAGCCCGGCGGCGAGTGGCTGGTCGATCATGTCGGAGACGACGGCAGCCGGCACGGGTTCCGCGGTGTCAACCACGACGTGGTGGCGCCGGAGCGGATCTGTCAGACGTTCGAGTACCTCGGGGTGCCGGGTCACGTTGCGCTGCAGACGGCCACCTTCGAGCCGCTTGGCAACAAGACCAGGATCGTTGCGCAGATCGTCTTCCAGTCGGTCATGGACCGGGACGGCATGGTCGCATCGGGCATGAGCGAGGGCGCGGACGAGTCGATGGAGCGGCTGGCCGAGCTGCTGGAGCGGATGAAGGCCGGCAAGTAAATCATCGGTGGCGCCGGGTCCGTGAGCCCGGCGCCCCGCCTTGTTTAGCTCCCCGCCGAGCGTGGTAATTCACGCGGAGACAGCGGAATTTCAAGCCCTGAACGGGCGAGAGAAGGAGGTATGCAAGATGGCAATCACGCGTTGGAGTCCAGTCGGAGATCTGCTTGCTGCGTTGGACCGCGACTCGCTGTTCAGCGATTTCTTCGGTGGGGGCTCGGTGGCGCCTGACCAGAACGGGTCGCAGTCCACTTGGTACCTGCCGCTCGACATCGTCGACGCAGGCAGCTCGTATCAAGTCAAGGCAGCCGTCCCAGGCTTCAACCCCGAGGACGTCGAGGTGACCTTCCATGACGGAATGCTCAACATCGTCGCGCGCCACAAGGAGGAGTCGAGCTCGCAGCAGGGTAAGTTCCTGCGCCGCGAGCTGAGGCTCGGCAACTTCGCGCGCAGCGTCCAGCTGCCGAGCGAGATCCGGCCGGAGGAGATCAAGGCCAACTTCGAGGGCGGGATGCTGACTGTCGAGATCCCGAAGGCGGCAGAGGCCAAGCCGATCAAGATCGAGGTCAGTGCCCAGTCCGAGAAGGAGCCGGTCGCGAACGGTTCGCGGAGCTAAGGAGTTTCGTTCGACAGCATTCAAACAAGAAGGAGGGCCGATCGACGGCCCTCCTTCTTTGTGTTTCTTACGCGACCTGAGCCTGGCTTACCTCAGCTCGGCGGCTGCCGAGCGTCACGGCGACGCCGACGATGAGGGCGATCGTGAGCACTATCAGAGTCACCGGTTCCGGGAGGCTGATGTTGAGAACCCTATCCAGCGACAGGGCGCCTGGGCCGATCAGCGCGAGCGCCGCGACGGCGGCAAGGATCGAAAGATTGAACTCATATCCACCCTTCGTGACCCAGAACCCTCTGGGCAGGTGGACGGTGGCGATCGCCACCAACATCGAGCCGGCGATCGCAAAGCTTCCGAGCGGCGAGAGCAGCCCGGTCGCGAGCATCAGGCCACCGACGAGCTCCGCCAGCGCAGCGACCCAGGCCCATGGTCGGGCCGGCCGGATGCGCAGTTTCTCGACCATCTGGACCCAGCCCTTCATGCCCGGGCCGGACCACCAGCCGAACAGCTTCTGCGCGCCGTGGGCCGCAACGATGAGGCCGATGGTGACGCGAAGAATCAACAAACCGACAGCTGTCATCTGTAAATCAACTCCTGTTCGAGACTTCCCCGCTTCATAAGCGTTTACCCTCCGGCATGGCGATTTAATCCGGGCCTAGACTCTCCTGTCGTTCGCGGGCCCGTAGCTCAATTGGTCAGAGCGGCTGACTCATAATCAGCTGGTTGGTGGATCGAGGCCACCCGGGCCCACCCCAATACGCCTTTTTGCGCCGTTCGGGCACAAATGGCCGGATCGGCGGCCAGGGGTCCGGCCATTAGGGCCCAAATGGTCGCGATGGAGCGTCCGTCAAGCGCAGCAAACTCTTGCAGTGATTCGCCCCGGAGGTTGGGCCATGGACCGGATCGATGTCGACACCGATCGCCTGCGCACGAGCGTGTGGAGGAGCGGGACCGAGAACGGAGTTCCCCTGCTGCTCATCCACGGCAACCTGGTCAGCGGCCGCTTCTGGCGCGACGTCGCCGCCAAGCTGCCCGATCGGTTCAGCATCGCCGCCCCGGATCTGAGGGGTTTCGGCCGCACGGAAGCGAAGCCCATCGACGCGACACGCGGGCTCGCCGACTGGACCGATGACGTGGAGGCGCTCGTGAAGGCGCTCGGTTGGCGGGGACGCCAGCTCCACATCGCCGGGTGGTCGATGGGTGGTGGGATCGCGATGGACTACGCGACCCGCCACCAGGACGAAGTCGCCAGCCTGACCCTCGTCGCCCCCATGTCTCCGTTCGGCTTCGGCGCCACCCGGGATGCCAAGGGCACGCTCGCTACGGCGGATGCCGCCGGCTGTGGCGGCGGTGCAGTGAATCCCGAGTTTCTGCGCCGGTTCGCGGCCGGCGACACCTCATCTGACGAGCCCACCTCGTCTCCGCGGGTGACCATGTCCAGCTTCTTCTGGTCGCCGAAGTACAAGGCTCCCGATGAGGACGAGCTGCTGGCCGAGGTGCTGCTCACGAAAGTTGGCGACGACTTCTATCCGGGTGACAGCAAGGCATCGACAAACTGGCCAGGCATGGCGCCGGGGGTTCGCGGCGTCAACAACGCTTTCTCACCGCTCTACTGCGACACCAGCGCGTTCGGTGATATCCGCAAACAGTTTCCCATCGTGTGGGTGCGTGGGGACGAGGACCAGGTCATCAGTGACACGTCGTTCTTCGACCTCGCTTATCTCGGAAAGCTGGGCGCGGTTCCGGGTTGGCCCGGCGACGACGTGTGTCCGCCTCAGCCCATGCTGCAGCAGATTCGAGCGGTGCTCGATCGCTATCGGAAAACGTCGGGGGCAGAGATCCGAGAGGTGGTGCTCGAGGGCGTCGGGCATGGGCCTCTCATCGAGCGTTCGGACCGCGTGGCCGACCTCATCAAAGAGGTCGCGCTGCTCAAGGCTTGACCAGCACCCTCTCCGGCCTCGTCGCGTCCTATGGGCTGGCCGGTGTGCTGATCCTGATGGCCTTCGAGAGCTGCGGCTTCCCTTTCCCGAGCGAGGTGATCATGCCGACCGCCGGTTTGCTCGCGGCCGCCGGCCATATGAACCTGGAGCTGGCCATCCTGGCCGGCGCGCTCGGCAACCTCCTCGGGTCTCTGGCCGCGTTCGGCCTCGCCGCGCGATTCGGTGAGCCGGTGCTTCTCGGTCCAGGCCGGTGGGTCGGCATCCGCGCCCACCATCTCGAGCTCGCCGACGGGTGGTTCCAGCGCTGGGGGCTGTGGGCGGTGCTGATCGGCCGCGTGCTGCCCGTGGTGCGCACATACATCTCCTTTCCTGCGGGGCTTGCACGCATCGAGCTCGGCAAGTTCTCCCTGCTCACCTTCGTCGGCGCGCTGCCTTGGTGCGCGGCGCTGACTCTCGCCGGCTACACACTGGGCAAGAACTACGACCGCATCAGCGGACCGATCGAGAAGGGCGCGATAGTGGTCGCGCTGGTGGTGGTGATTGTGGTCGTGATCTGGTACTGGCGCGGCAGGTCGACCGCGCCTAGTCAGCCGCCTTCGTAAATCGAGACATCGCGAAGCGCGAGATGTCGCGCCTCGTTCCGTCCTCGAGCAGCAGGTCGGCGGCGATGTCGCCCACCACCGGTGAGAACTTGAAACCGTGGCCCGAGCACACGCTCAGAACGACGATTCGTGAAGACTCCGGATGGCGGTCGATCACGAAGTGCTGGTCTGGCGTGTTCGTGTACAGGCACACAGCGCTCTTGACGACCGAGCGTGTGACGCCGCGCAGATAGGTCGTGACGAACAGTCGCAGCGGATCGAGGTCCGCGTCGGTGACGGCGCGGCGGACCGAGCTCAGGGCGGTCGCCTCGCCGTTGTGGTGGCCGCCGAGCTTCACCGACTTGCCGTCCAGGCTCGGGAATCCGTAGATGTCGCCGTGTGGCGTGCCCTCGCGAAGCCACACCGGAAATTGTTCGAGGGCGAATTGATCGGATCCGGATTGAAGCGCCCACCACACCATGACCTGCCGCTCGATCCTGACCGGCAGGGAGGGCAGCAGCTCGCTTACCCATGGACCCGCTGCCAAAACTGCTGCGTCGAACCGCTCCTTTCCCCCGCCCGTGTCTACCTCGACACCGTCCCCGCGCGCAGCCACCCGCGTCACCGTGACGTTGCGGCGCACGTCGACACCTTTGAGCATGGCCTCGATCGCCATCTCTGGGCGGACGAATCCCGCCTGCGGATCGAACACGGCGACCTCGTCATCCGCTACTACGTGTGCGGGGTACAGGCGCCGGATCTCGGGAGCGTCGAGGACCTTCGTCTCCAGGGCGTGCTGGCGAGCCGACGCGAGCGTGGCCACCACCGCTTTTGAGTCGGGACGGCCAAGCGTCAACAGGCCGGTGATGGTCAGCAGTTGAGAGTGTGTGGAGCTTTCGAGCTCACGCCACAGCGGAAATGTCTCCTGGAGGAGCGGCACGTACCACGCGCCCTCGAGGTAGGCGGTGCGCGTGATGCGGGTGTCCCCGTGCGATGAGCCTCGATCGTGCGGAGGCGAGAAGCGGTCGAAGCCGACCACCTCCGCGCCACGCTGCGACAGCCTCCACGCCGAGGCGGCCCCCATGGCGCCGCAGCCGATGACAGCGACTCTCATTGAGCTCGCTACTCCGGCGTAACGGTTGCGATCGGCTGGCCGGCCTTGACCGGCTCGCCCTCGCGCACCAGCAGCTCCTCCACCGTGCCGGCGACCGGCGACGGGATCTCCGCGTTGACCTTGTCAGTCCGCGCCTCGACGAGCGTCTCTCCCTCATCGACGTGGTCGCCTGACTTCTTGGTCCAGGCGCCGATGACGATCTCCTCAGCGCCCTGGAGATCGGGCATCACCACCTCGTACAGGCGCGTGCTGCTCACCCCGTCATTCTGCGTCACGCCATCGAGACCACGTCCAGCAGCTCCTCATCCCAGTAATCAACGCGCCCCTCGGGCATGAACAACACGCGTCCCGGCTTCAGCGCCTCGACGAACTCGGTGTCGTGGCTGACGATGATCATGGTCCCGGGCCACGCCGCCAGCGCCTGGGCGACGCCTACCCGTGACGGAGGGTCGAGGTTGTTCGTCGGCTCGTCCAGCAGCAGCAGGTTGTGACGCCCCGCCACCAGCTGAGCCAGCGCGAGCTTCGTCTTCTCACCGCCTGACAGCGTGCCCGCGTCCTGGCGCGCAATGTCGCCACTCAAGCCGAACATGCCGAGCAAGGCGCGAAGCGTGACCTCGTCGGCGTCGGACAGCTCGCGCATGTGAGCGAGCACCGTCACGCCCGCGCGGATGCCCTCGTGCTCCTGGGCGTAATAACCGAGCAACGCGCCGTGACCGAGGCGGAACGTGCCCTCGTTGGCGCTGCTCTCGCCGGCCAGGATGCGCAGCAGGCTGGTCTTGCCTGCGCCGTTCAGGCCCATCACCAGCAGGCGCTGTCCGCGCTCGACCTCGAAGTTCACGTCTCGGAACACGAGCGGACCGCCATAGCCCTTGGTCAGCCCCTTGACGGTGATCGAGACCCGGCCGCTGTGGGGTGGATCGGGGAATCGCACCTTGACTTTGCGTTCGCGTTTCGGCGCGCTGACCTGCTGAGCTTTCAGGCGGTCCACTCGCTTGAAGATCGCCTTCGCTGTGCGAGCCCGCTTCTCCGTCTGGCGCCGCATCACCTCCGCAAGCACGCTCAGGCGCTTGATCTCTGCCTGCTGGCGCTGCGCCAGCGCGGTCGTGCGCACCTCTTCCGCACGACGCGCCGCGAGGTACTGCGAGTACGTGCCGCGATACTCACGAAGGCGGCCGGCGTCGAGGTGCAGCACGCGGGTGATCGCTTCGTCGAGGAGAACCAGGTCGTGGCTGACGACGATCACCGCCCCGCGGTTGCCTCGGAGGAAGTCCATCAGCCATGACTTGGCGTCCCGGTCGAGGTGGTTCGTAGGCTCGTCGAGGAGCAGCAGGTCCGCGTCCGCGAACAGCACGCGAGCCAGCTCGACGCGGCGCCGCTCGCCTCCTGAAAGGACTCCGAGCCCAAGGTCGACGCGGTCGGCCTTCAGCCCGAGGCCGGTGACGATCCGGCGGGCGTCCGACTCGGCCGAGTAGCCGCCGTCGAGACGATAGCGCTCTTCCGCGTCCGAGAACTTCTGCAGGTTGGCCATCGACGGGTCGCGGTCGATGAGCCCGTGCAGCTCGGTCAGCCTGGCCGCTGCGCGGTCCAGGCCTCGCCCGGAAAGGATGTGCGAAAGCGCGGTCTGGGTGGCCTCGGCGCGGGGCCGGGGATTCTGCGGGACGTAGCCGAGCGTGCCGCGGCGCAGCACGAGGCCTGCGGCCGGGTCGTCCTCGCCGGCCAGCACCTTGAGCAGGCTGGTCTTGCCGGCGCCGTTGCGACCCACCAGGCCCACCTTGTCGCCAGCTGCCACGGTGAAGCTGGCGTCGGAGAGCACGCGGCGTGCGACGACGTCGATGGCGAGGTTCCGAACCTGGAGCACCGACGAATTGTTACCTACGGCGGTGGCGGTCGTTTGGTGCGTCATGAAGAAACTTCTCGTGGTGGCGGTGATCCTTGCGGCGGCCGCCGCGTGCGGCGGGGCGCAACCGGAGTCGACAACCGGCAGCACCAAGTCGGCGGGCGGAGCCCTTTCCCAGCCTGGTGCCCAGCCGAAGACCGACACCGGCGGGGGCAGCACCAACTATTACGGTCCGGCGACCCCCGATCAGCTGGCCGTGCAGGGCCCGAAGGTGATCCGGCAGGGGCAGCTCACCGTCAGCGTCGCGGCTGGAAGCTTCGACCACCGTCTGGCGGACGTGCGAGCCCTGGTCCAGCGCGAGAACGGCTTCATCGCCGGGACCGACGCCCAGGCCAACCCGCAGACCAACGAGTCGATTCGCACCGGCGTGGTCACGTTCATGGTTCCGGCCGACAAGTTCGACGAGACGATCGACCAGCTGTCTCAGCTCGGCAAGGTGCAGAACGAGCACATCAGCGGACAGGACGTCAGCGCGCAGTACGTGGACCTGCAGGCTCGCCTGGCCAACCAGCAGGCTCAGCGCGACGCGATGCTGGTGCTACTGCGCCGGGCTCAGTCGATCTCCGACATCATCGCGATCCAGACCCAGCTGGGCCAGATCACGCAGCAGATCGAGGAGCTGAAGGGACAGATCTCATATCTCGACCACAACACTTCGTACAGCACCGTCAGCGTCAACATCGTCGAGCTGGGCGCCGTGACCCCGACCGCCGGCACTGACAACTGGGGATTCGTGACCGCCCTCGGCGATGCCGCTCACAATTTCGTGACCACCATCAACTACATCGTCACCGGCCTGGGCGCCATCGGCCCGGTGCTGATCGTGATAGGGCTCGCATACCTGGTCTGGCGGCGGAGCGGCTCGCCCTGGCCGCGCCGGGCGTAGGGATCGGAACCGGCGGCACAGTCCAGTAACCTGCACGGGTAACTCCCGTGAACGGTGATCAGTCGAGGCGCCGAGAATGACGCGTGCCATCGCCGTTCTGGCGCTGGCGGTGCTGACGGCGGCCTGCGGGAGCGTGAGCCAGCCGGCATCGGAACCCCCGTCGCCTTCTACGGTGCAGACCGGCGCAAGCCCAAGCTCGCTCGGCCTGATCTTCCAGATCGACGGCAAGAAATACGGCACGAGCGCCATCGGCACCATCGAGCTGACTCATCCACAAAAGCCGTTCATGCTCGAGGTGAAGGTCCACGGCCTGGCGGCCGACTCGGAGCACGTCTCGCACATCCACAGCGGCAGCTGCCAGCAGCCTGGAGGCATCATCTTCGGACTGAACCGGGTGGTCGCGGATGCCAACGGCATCGCCGACACGCGGACCCAGGTCAACGCCAGCTACCCGCCATCCAGCGGGCACTGGTACGTGGTGGTTCACGCCGGGGCCGACATGCAGGGTCCGAACGCGAACTACCTCATGTGCGGGAACCTTTTCTGAAGGCAGAGCTATGACGTCGGAGCCGCACGACTCCGGAGATGTGGTCGAGCTCCCCGCCGCCTCCAACGCCGTCGACATCGCGCTGGATGAGCTCGAGATGGTCTATGCGTTCATCTACGCCCGCGTGGGCAACCGTGCTGACGCCGAGGACCTGACCCAGCAGGTGGCGATGAAGGCGATCCCGCGCCTGCGACAGGGCGCACCGGCCAGCGCGATCCGCGGCTATCTCTTCGCGACCGCGCGCTCTGTGCTGGGGGGTTTCTGGAGCACGCGTCTGGGCCTCTCGGAGTCAGAGCTCCATGAGGACCTGTTGATGGCCATGCCCACCGGCGGCTACTCCCAGGAGTCTGCCGATCGTGCCGCTCTGATCCTGGCCGCCCTTTCCGACAACTACAGGCGCGTCCTCGAGCTCCGTTTCCTGCACGGGTATTCACTCAAGGAAGTTGCAGCGGAGATGCGTTCTACCGTGGGTGCAGTAAAGGTGATGCAGCTGCGCGCTCTGCGTGCGGCGGCCAAGGTACGCCTGGATGCCTGAGACACCCGAGAACCGTGTCGAGCGGATTGTCAGCGGGCTCCTGCGCGGCCGGCGCCTGAAGCTGCGCGGCGGTGACGCCGAGGCCAGGGACGCGATCATCATGGCCGCCCGGCTTGCGGCCGCCCGCCAGGGACCACAGCGAATGAACCCGGGCTTCAGGCAGCGACTGGCAGACGAGCTGGAGGCGGCTCCCCGCCAGGGCTGGTTGACCCGGCGCGCCGCGCTCGTCGCCGGGGTCGGCGCGCTCGCCGGAGCCATCGGGGGCGGCCTGGCGGTCCGCGGTCTTCAAGCGGAGCGCCCCAGCACTGCCGGCCGGGTCATCAAGCCCATCAACGGCCAGTGGATGGACGTCGGAGCCCTGGCGGACTTTCCTCCGGGTGGCGCGAGACTCGTGAAAGCGGGGTCGGTGGGTGCCTTCGTGTACAGGAGCGGCGATCAGGTGTCGGCGGTGTCGTCGATGTGCTCGGATCTGCCGTGCGAGCTGTGGTGGGACGGGTCCAGGTCGCTGCTCGCATGCCCGTGCCACAACCGGACCTTCACGCCGCAGGGGAGCTCGACCGGCGGCCAGTACCCGCTGCCGCCCCTGGACATCGTCGAGGTGCGGGTGACGTCCGAAGGCCGAGTCGAGGTGCTGGGCGTATGAGCCGTCGGGAGCATCGGCTGCGCCAGCTGGCGCTGGACCGGTGCCTGCAGATAATCGAGGAGGCGCAGATGCACGGGCAGGTTCGGGTGGACGGCAGGCTGGGCACCGCGCTGCGCTGGCAGCTGGAGCGTGCAGGCATCATGGCCGAGCATCGATTAGAAGGGCGCCGCGTCGACCGCGTGCTCGACGACATCTTTGCGCTGCAGGCTCAGCTGCTCGGGCAGGAGCCTGAGGAGCGGCGCCAGAGGACTGCGTCCTAGCTGATCGGCGAGCCGGGCGCAGGCCCCGATATGCTTTTCCACCTGTGGCCACCTCCTTCAGCACCTCCTCGTCCTATCTGCTGACCTCGGAATCGGTGACCGAAGGTCACCCCGACAAGATCTGCGACCAGGTCTCCGACGCGGTGCTCGACGGCATGCTCGCGCAGGATCGTGATGCGCGCGTTGCGTGCGAGACCGCGATCACCAAAGGCCTGTGCGTTGTCATCGGTGAGGTCACAACCCATGCCGAGCTGGACATCCAGCGCACGATTCGCGACACGATCCGTGGCATCGGCTACAACGCCGAGTCGATCGGGTTCGACGCTGACCACGCTCTGATTCAGGTCTACCTGAAAGAGCAGTCGCCCGACATCGCAGCCGGCGTGTCGCATTCGCTCGAAGAGCGGGAAGGAAATCTCGGGGACGATCCTTTCGAGCTCCAGGGCGCCGGCGACCAGGGCATGATGATCGGCTTCGCGTGCCGCGAGACACCCGAGCTGATGCCGCTGACGATCGCGCTTGCGCACAGGCTGGCGAGACGGCTGGCCCACGTGCGCAAGGACGGGACGCTTCCTTTTCTTCTGCCCGACGGCAAAACGCAGGTCACAGTTGAGTACGAGCGTGGCCGGCCGCACCGGGTCGAGGCGGTGGTCGTCTCCACGCATCACCTGCCGTCTGTATCGCAGAAGGAGCTGTCGGAAGCGGTCACAGTCCATGTGATCGATCCGGTGCTGAAGGGCGCCGGACGCGACGGCGAGACCAAGATCATGGTCAATCCAAGCGGCAAGTTTGTCGTCGGCGGCCCGGCCGCGGATGCGGGACTGACCGGACGCAAGATCATCGTCGACACTTACGGCGGCGTCGCCCGTCATGGGGGCGGCGCGTTCAGCGGCAAGGATCCGAGCAAGGTCGACCGTTCCGCCGCGTACGCGGCGAGGCATGTGGCCAAGAATCTGGTGGCCGCGGGCCTGGCCGATCGGTGCGAGGTGCAGGTGTCCTATGCGATCGGGCGGGCGCACCCGACCTCGATCGCGGTCGAGACATTCGGCACTGGCGTCCTGCCGGAAGGGGACTTGCTGAAGCTGGTCCGGCGCCACTTCGACCTGACACCCGGCGCGATCATCCACCGCATGGACCTGCGGCGGCCGATCTACACGCCGACCGCGGCCTACGGCCACTTCGGGCGCGACGACCTTGGGGTACCGTGGGAATTGACTGACAAGGTCGAGGCACTGCGGTCTGACGCCTCGGTACCGGCGCGCGCGACCAACTGACCAAACCGCCGGCGCTTCGGATCCACGACACCCTGTCCGGGCGGCTGGTCCGTGTGCGCCCGTCACCGGTCCGCGGAAAACCGGCGGTGTCGCTCTATGTCTGCGGGGTCACGCCGTACGACTCAGGGCATATGGGTCATGCCTTCACGTTCTGCACGTTCGACGTGCTGGTTCGTTTCATGGAGGCGTCGGGGGTGCGGGTGCGGTACGTGCAGAACGTCACCGACGTCGACGACCCCTTGTTCGAGAGAGCACGACGCGATGGGGTGGACTGGCGGTCTCTGGCCGATCACGAGATCGAGTTGCTCGTGCGCGACATGACGGTGTTGGGATGGAGGCCGCCGGACGTCATGCCTCGAGTTTCCGAGGAGATCGGGCCGATCCTGGTGGCGGCGACGCGGTTGAAGCGCCGGGGCTTCGCCTATCACACGGACGCGCTCTACTTCGACGCTTCGCGGTACTCGGGCTATGGCGCGCTGTCACATCTCTCGCGCAGGTCGATGGTGCGCAAGCTCCGGGCCGAGGAGCTGCTCGGCGTGGTGGGGGCGAACGCGAAGGCTGATGCTCTGGACTTTCCGTTGTGGCGACCATCCGGTGCAGGCGAACCGGCGTGGCCTTCGGAGTTCGGGGAGGGGCGGCCGGGCTGGCACATCGAATGCTCGGCGATGGCGATGCGATATCTGGGTCCGCAGATCGACATCCACGGCGGTGGCCGCGACCTCGAGTTCAGCCACCACGAGTCGGAGCGGGCTCAATCCGAATCGTTAACAGGCAAGGTTCCCTTCGCTCGCACCTGGATGCACACTGGCCTCGTTCGTTACAACGGCAGGAAGATGAGCAAGTCGCTCGGCAACCTGGTGCTGGTCGGCCAGGCTCTGGAGCGCGCACCGGCGGCCGCGGTGCGGCTCTACCTGGCGTCGCATCGCTACGGGCGGGATTGGGCGTTTCAGTGGTCAGGCCTGGCCCAGGCGGCTCGGTTCGTCGAGCGCATGCGTGTGCTCTTGGAAGGGGAGGTGCGGGGGGCGGGGGCACCTAAACCTGGAACGGCGGCAGGGGCGGGCCCCAGGTCCGTGCTGCCCAAGCGATTTGCGGCGGCCCTGGCCAACAACCTCGACACTCCGACCGCGATTAGGGAGCTCCGCGCCGCGGTTCGGCGAGGCGATGCGGCCGCGGTCAGGACCATGCTCCCGGTCCTTGCCGGCACCGCCTCCCTCCGCTAGGGCACTCGCAAAACCCGATCCAGCTCGACGCCCTGGTACACGACTCGGACCGTGTAGTTGCCGGGCACCGACCGGAAGCCGACCAGATGAATGACCGTTCCGTCCGAAGTCTGCGAGGCCGGGCTCAGGCCATATGACTGCGTCACGACATCACCGCTGGGGTCGATCAGGAGGAGTTGGAAGACCGGCAGTCCCTTGCCACCATCGGGGATGCGCTGCTCGAGTTGGTCGGGAGTGACTCCGTGCATGTAAACGTCGATCACGATCGTTGCGGCCGACGCCCGGGCGGCGCCAAAGGTGCAGGTCACGCCACCAAGCTGACCTGCGCTCGGAGTCGCCAGCGTCACCGCCTCGTCAATCCCGATCGACGCTTGCAGCGTCCACGTGCCTGCCACAGGCGGCCCATTCCTCCAATCACGGGCCGCCGAGTCGTAAGCGAACCGGTGGACTGAATTGAGCCGCAGCGTCACACGGGCGCCAGTCGTGCCGTCAGGCCAGCCCAATGGATCGAATTGCAGGATCAGGTCACCCGTTCGCCCATCAGAGGAGCCCGACTGCATCGGGTACGAGCGTCCGAACTGGTCTGTCAAGCCCATGGTGGCAAAGTCAGGCGTGGCGGACGGCGAGGTTCGCAGCAGAAGCACCGTCCGCTCGGAGTCGGCGTAGGCGCCGACCAACGTGATGCGGTATCCCGATGACTCCGCCACCGCGCCGACGGTGGTCACCTTGCCCGCGGCCCCGGCCAGGCCGGCCTCGCGAAGAAGATCGCCTCCACCTGGCACCCCGGCCAGGGCGGCAGCCGCTGCGGGAACGAAGTAAAGGACCGCGAGTGCGAGCGCGATGGTGCCCAACCCCACTGCAGGAACACGGAACACCGATACGCGGCGAGCTTTGGGGCGGAGGGTCAGCACTCGCGCGCTGACCCGGCCCGGGTCAGGCGTCTCAAGCTCGATGTGGGTCAGGCGCTGCTCGAGAGGATCAAGGCTCACGGAAACTAACCTCCAATCGCGCCCGCAGCCGGGCGAGCGCACGACGGATCGCTTTGCCTGCTGAATCCGCGCTGAGACCCACGGCCTGCCCCGCCTCGCCGGTGTCCAGCCCCAATCCGTAGCGCAGCGCGAGCAGCGCCCGGTCGCGCTCGGGCAGGCGGCGTAGATGCGCGACCAGGTCGGCGTCACGGAGCTTCTCCAGAGCCAGGGTCTCGACCGAGTCTGTCTCCCGCGGCGTGATCAGGCCGATGCGGTCGATCAGCCACCCCATCCGCTGGCGGCGCCGCGCTGCATCGCGGGAGGCGTTGACGACGATTCGCCACAGCCACGCTTCGGGTGTGCCGCGGCGCGGATCGTATGAATCGATGGCCCGAATCGCCCGGAGCAGCGCGTCCTGCGCCAGGTCCTCTGCCTCACCGGTGTTTGGTGCGACGATCGCCGCGAACCGGCATACGCTGGCCGAGTACCGGCGGCACAGCTCTTCGGCGGTCAGGGTGACCGGCTGCGTTTGGCCAGCGCTCAGGACCGCCTCCATCTATGAAGTTGAATACCGCCCTGGCCGACCGTTCCGGACACCCAGTTTGAGCGTCAGCGAGCGCAGCGGGCTAGGCCATCTCCAGCGGCGCTCCGCAGTTGGGGCACTCCATCTCGCCGCCGACCTGGACCATGGTTTCGCAGACCGGACACAGAATGTCCGTCACCACCACCGACGTCACGGCGTCCTCCTCGGCTTCGGCCGCCATCTCGGCCGGAACCACAGCGAGGTCGAACGCGGGCGCTCCGCAGTTGAGGCAGATGTAACCGGGCTGAACCAGGCGGTGGTCCTGATATCCGCCGGCCGCATCGAGGTCGACCTCGGCGAACAGCGCCCGAAACAGCTCGCCACCGCAGCGGCGCGAGCAGACGAGTTGCATGCGACGCAGCTTACGAATTCGACGCTAGGCGATGCGCCTCCGCAAGGTCGCCGTGCCCGCCGCGATCAGCAGCACCACGAATCCCGTGACGACCCCGATGTCGAGCAGAAGGGACGACGAAGAAAGGTCAGCGCCCTTGAGCATGACGTCTCGAAGCGCGTTGACCGCGTACGTCAGCGGCAACACATTCGAGACCGGCTGTAGAAGGGAAGGCTCCGACGACACCGGAAAGAGGATCCCCGAGAGCAAGAACTGCGGAACGATGACCAGGGGGATGAACTGAACCGCCTGGAA